>NZ_CAJPHA010000013.1:0-227931 GCF_905339895.1 Burkholderia sp. BCC1988 | reverse complement strand
TCGCGCGGCCGATACGATCACTACGTCCGTCATTTCCGTTTCCTCCGGGCCCGCACGACACGGCGCATCGCTACCGGCCCTGTTAAAAAAACTGCGGTGCATCGGACAGCGTGCGCCGCTGTCCGGTTTTCGTCAATCGCGCTGCAATACGTAGCGACCCGGCGCCGGCTCGATCACCGGGAACTGCTCGCTCCCGGGCTTGGCGGGCGGCGCGACCTTGCGGCCGCCGTACTGGTCGAGCCACTCGACCCAGGTCGTCCACCAGCTGCCCGGCTGCTCGGTCGCACCGGCAAACCAGTCGTCCGCCGATGCGGGCAGGTCGCTGTCGTTGACCCAGTAGCTGCGCTTCTTCTTCGCCGGCGGATTGATCACGCCCGCGATGTGACCCGACGCGCCGAGCACGAACTTCAGCGGGCCCGTCAGGATCGACGTCGATGCGTAGGCCGTCTGCCACGGCACGATGTGATCCTCGCGCGACCCGTAGATGAAGGTCGGCACGTCGATGCGCGACAGGTCGACGGATTCGCCGCACACCGTCAGCGCACCCGGCACGCGGAGCTTGTTCTCGAGATAGGTATTGCGCAGGTACCACGCGTACATCGGCCCCGGCAGGCTCGTCGAGTCGCTGTTCCAGTACAGCAGGTCGAACGCGGCGGGCGTGCGGCCCTTCAGGTAGTTGTCGACGACGTAGTTCCACACGAGGTCGTTCGGCCGCAGGAACGAGAACGTGTTCGCGAACTCGACGCCGCGCATCAGCCCCGGCGCGGCGCCGTTCTTGCCGCCGATGGTCTGCTCGCGCATCTGCACGTGCGCCTCGTCGACGAACACGTCGAGGATGCCGGTGTCGGTGAAGTCGAGCATCGCGGTCAGCAGCGTCATCGACGCGGCCGGATGTTCGCCGCGCGCGGCGAGCACCGACAGCGCGGTCGCGAGCATCGTGCCGCCGACGCAGAAGCCGAGCGTGTTGATCTGCTCGCGGCCGCTGACCTGCTGCACGGCGTCGATCGCCGCGAGCAGCCCTTCGTTCATGTAGTCGTCCCACGTCTTGTGCGCGACCGACGCATCGGCGTTGCGCCACGACACGAGGAACACCTGATGACCGCTCGACAGCGCATGCGCGACGAGCGAATTCTCGGGCTGCAGGTCGAGGATGTAGAACTTGTTGATGCACGGCGGCACGATCAGGAGCGGCCGTTCGAACACCTTGTCCGTCTTCGGCGCGTACTGGATCAGCTGGATCAGGTCGTTCTCGTAGACGACCGCGCCTTCGGTACACCCGAGGTTCTTGCCGACCACGAACTGCGATTCGTCGGTCTGCGAAATTTTGCCGCGCTGCAGGTCGCCGAGCAGGTTCATCATCCCCTGCCGCAGGCTTTCGCCCTGCGTCTCGAGGATCGATTTCTGTGCGTCGGGATTGAGGGCGAGGAAGTTGCTCGGCGCCGCGGCGGCCGTCCATTGCTGAACGGAGAAACGGATGCGTTCGCGCGTCTTCGGGTCGGTCTCGAGCGCGTCGGCCAGCTCCTGCAGGTAGCGCGCGTTGAGCAGGTACCACGCGGCCGCGAATGCATGCGCGGGCGACGCCTTCCAGGCATCCCCGCTGAAGCGGCGGTCCTTCAGTTCAGGCGACTCGAGCTTCGCGGCGGCGGCCTGCTGCATCAGCGTCATGCAGTCGCGCGCATAGTCGGCCTGCAACTTCTGGAGCCGTTCGGGCGGGATCGCGGCTACCGGCAGCTTCAGCCCCGCGAACGGCGATGCCAGGCCGCCGAAGGCGCCCAGATCGGGCATCGACGGCATCTGGAACGGCACCGATGTCGGGAACTGGAATGCGGCGAATGGATTCGCGCTGGTCGACGCCGTTGCGGCGCGCGCAGGATCGGCGAAACCGCGCCACGCGTTCAGCCATGCCTCGAACATCTGCTGCATCGGCTGGGCAGCCTGGCCGAATCCGGTGCTGCCCGTGGAAGTGCCCGCCTGAGCGGACGTCGACGAATTTTTCGATGCTGTCATTACCTGCCTTACCGGTGATTCGTGAGCGTCAATCGTGAAATCCTGCTCGCGCGCGGCGTGCCGGTTGCGAGCCGGGCCGTCATGCTCTGGAGAGGCGTCTCCAGATTCTGCCGCAGTGCGGTATTTTTATCATTATCGTTTTCCCCATGTGAAGCGCTGCATCAAACCGCTGAACATTTCTGCTCGAAGATAATCCGCGCGCAACAGGCGGGACAAGGCTTCCGGCGAAACATAAAACATTTTGATTGACTTGACTTCGCGATTATTCATTCGGTTGTCCATGCAACGCCGCATTGCCGCGCCAATATCAAGATAACCCGATTTTGCAACGCAGCAAACCGAGCACGCAAGCACGCGCGGCGGGCCGCGGTCAATCGTCAATCGGCCAGCCAGATCGCCGCCGCCATGCGGCCCGTCACGCGATCGCGCCGGTACGAATAGAAGCGCGCGGGTTCAGTGACCGTGCACGCGCGCCGGCCGCTCACGTGCGCCACGCCTGCGCGCGCGAGACGCAGGCGCGCGAGCGCATGGAGATCGGCGAGGTACTTGCCGGGCGCGCCGTCGATCGCGACGAACGCTCGCCGCGTCTCATCATGCTCCGACTGCGGAGCGGTGTCGAGAAACGCCTCGCGCACGTCGGCGCCGACTTCGAACGCCTGCGGGCCGATCGCGGGCCCGAGGTACGCATGCAGCGCATCCGTCGCGCCGCCGGCGAGCGCCGCGACGCGCGCCGCGGTCTGCTCGACGATGCCGGCCGCGAGCCCGCGCCAGCCTGCGTGCGCGGCGCCCACCGCCCGGCCCTGCGCATCGCACAGCAGCACCGGCAGGCAATCCGCGACCATCACGACGCAGACCGCCCCCGTGCGGTCGGTCACGCTCGCGTCGGCCTGCACGGGCGCCGAGGCAGCCGGCGCGGCCTCGATCACCTCGTCCGCACGCACGACCTGCGCGCCGTGAACCTGCTCGAGCCATGCCGCGCGCGCCTGCCCCGCCAGCGCGAGCAGGCGCGCGCGATTCGCCGCGACATGGGCCGGATCGTCACCGGTATGCAGGCCGAGGTTCATCCCGCCCGGCAACGCGGCGCCGTCCTGCCAGCGCCCGTACGGGCCTTCGCTCACGCCGCCGTCGCGCGTCGTGATCAGCGCACGCACGCGCGGCGCCACCTGCCAGTCGGGCTGCACGCAGTCCTGCCACGTCAACGGCGCCAGGTTCGTCATCGGCACTCACTCCTCCTCATCGTCGTAATCGTCGTCGTGATCCTCGTCGTGATCCCGATAATCGCCGGCGAAATCGTCATCGTCGTAGACACCGTCTTCATCGTCGAATTCCTCGTCGCCCTGCCCGAAGCCCAGCGCCGCGACGAGCGCGTTCATGTCGTCCGGCAACGGACAGCGCCACTGCATCGTCTTGCCCGTGACCGGATGCACGAGGCCGAGCCGCCATGCGTGAAGCGCCTGCCGCGCGAACCCGTCCGGCAGCGGCGCGACCGAGCGCTTGCCGCGCGCGCGCCCGTACACCGGATCGCCGAGCAGCGGATGCCCGACATGCGAGCAATGCACGCGGATCTGATGCGTGCGGCCGGTTTCGAGGTCGCACTGGATCGCGGACACCGGCTGACGTTGCCACATGCATGTGTCAACCGTGCGGAAATGCGTGCGCGCGGGCTTGCCCGACGCGCCGGTGACGACGGCCATGCGCGTGCGCTCGCGCGGATCGCGGCCGATCGGCGCGTCGATCGTGCCGTCCTCGGGCATCGTGCCCCACACGAGCGCGAAATAGCGGCGCTTCACCGTACGCGCCTGCAGCTGGCGCACGAGGTCGGTCTGCGCGGCGAGTGTGCGCGCAACCACCATCAGGCCGGACGTCTCCTTGTCGAGCCGGTGCACGATGCCCGCGCGCGGCAGGCCGGCCGCCGCGTCGCCGTAGCGGTGCAGCAGGCCGTTGAGGATCGTGCCGCTCCAGTTGCCGGCGGCCGGGTGGACGACGAGGCCCGCCGGCTTGTTGATGACGACGAGCGCGTCGTCCTCGTAGATCACGTCGAGCGGCACCGGTTCCGGCGTGAACGCCAGCTGCTCCGGCAGCAGGTCGGGCACGAGCTCGATCCTGGCGCCGAGCGGCACCGGCTGGCGGATCTTCGCCGGCGCGCCGTCGACCAGCACGCGTTGCGCCTCGATCCAGCTCTGCAGGCGGCTGCGGGAGAATTCGGGGAACAGTTGGGCGAGCGCCTTGTCGAGGCGTTCACCCGCCAGCGACAGCGGCACTTCGACGACGCGCGGCGCCTCGTCGGCCGCCGCGGACGGCACCACAGGCGGCTGCATCGCGCCTGCAGCCAGATCGTCATCGGGGGAATCCCCCGAGGCAGCGTCGGCGGGCCGATCGCTTGGGCTATAATCTTCGCGATTTGACTTGCCCCGCGGGGCATTCTGCGAACTTGAACGGGTCATTTAGACTGGGTCACCGAGACTTGAAGCTAGGACATGCGAGCATGATGAATTCGACCAAACGTACGGCCAAAACCGTCGCCGCCCGAGCTGCGGTGGTAGCGGCCGCGGCCCTCATCGCCGGCTGCCACGGCTTGCCGCAGAAGCAGGACGAGACGGCTACCTGGTCGAACAACAAATTATACTCAGAGGCCCAGGACGCACTGTCCGGCGGCGACTGGGGCAAGTGCGCGAAATATTTCGAATCGCTGCAAGGCCGCGATCCGTTCGGCCATTTCGCGCAACAGGCGCAGATCAACGTCGCGTACTGCAACTGGAAGGACAACGAAGCGGCAGCCGCCGACCAGGCCGTCGACCGCTTCATCCAGCTGCACCCGGATCACCCGGATATCCCGTACGCGTACTACCTGAAGGGGATGATCCACTTCAACGACGATCTCGGCCTGTTCGGCCGCTTCTCCGGCCAGGACATGAGCGAGCGCGATCCGCAGGCACTGCGCGAATCGTACGACGCGTTCAAGGTCGTCGTCGACCGCTACCCGAAGAGCAAGTACGCGCCGGACGCCGCCGCCCGGATGCGCTACATCGTCAACGCGCTCGCGTCGCACGAAGTGCACGCGGCCGACTACTACTATCGGCGCGGCGCCTATGTCGCGGCGATCAACCGCGCGCAGCTCGCGATCAAGGACTACAAGGGCGCGCCGGCGATCGAGGACGCGCTGCACATCATGATCCTGTCGTACGGCAAGCTGAACCAGCCGGAGCTCGCGGAAGACACGAAGCGCGTGCTCGCGGGGACTTTCCCGGACAGCCCGTACATCACCGGCCACTCGCGCCCCGGCACGAAGAAGTCGTGGTGGCAATTCTGAGCGACGCCCGTGCATCAATAAAAAACCCGGCCATCGAGCCGGGTTTTTTATTGGTGCCGCCCGTAGCAGGCGGCGGTGCGGTCATGCGCGTTTTTCCGCGCGGTGCTCGTCGAAAAAGTCCTGCACGACCGCGATCTCGCGGGTGCGCTTGAACGGCGGCAGGCTCTGCCAGATCCGGCGGCCGTAAGGCTTGTCGACGAGCCGCGTGTCGCAGATCATCAGCACGCCGCGATCGGTCTCCGCGCGAATCAGGCGGCCCGCACCCTGCTTCAGCGTGATCACGGCCTGCGGCAGCTGGTGAACCGCGAACGGGCTCAAGCCCTTCTTGGTCAGCGCGTCGAGCCGCGCGGCCAGCACCGGATCGTCGGGCGGCGCGAACGGCAGCTTGTCGATCACGACGAGCGACAGCGCGTCGCCGCGCACGTCCACGCCTTCCCAGAAGCTCTGGCTGCCGACGAGGATCGCATTGCCGTACGAACGGAAGCGGTCGAGCAGCTCGGTGCGGCTGGCGTCGCCCTGCACCAGCAGCGGCATGTTCCAGCCACGCGACTCGATCACGTCGCGCAGCTTCGACGCGATCCGGTCGACCGCGCGCAGCGTCGTGCACAGCATGAAGACACCACCGCCCGATGCCTCGATCGCCAGCAGCGCGGCATCGAACACGGCGTCGGTAAACGCCGGCGACGACGGCTGCGGCAGGTTGCGCGGCACGTACAGCAGGCCCTGCGTCTGATAGTCGAACGGGCTCGCGAGCGTCATCGAGCGCCGCGAGCTGAGCCCCATCTGGGCCGCGTAGTGCGTGAAGTCGCCGCGCACCGACAACGTCGCCGACGTAAAGACCCACGCGCGCGGCACGCCGGCGCGCTGCTTCGCGAAAATCGGCGCGACCGACAGCGGCGTTTCGTGCAGCTGGACGGTATGCGCGAACACCTCGACCCAGCGCACCTTCTCGTTCGGGTCGTCGGCGCCCGCCTTGTCGCCTGCTGCGGCGGCGTGGGCCTTCGCGGCCGCTTCCGCCGCACCGGGCGCGACCCAACCCGCGAGCAGGTCCTGCAGCTCGCGGGCGCGCCGCAGGCACGCGCCGAGCGATTCCGCCCGTTCGGCCTGGCTCGCAAGCGCCGAGGCAAGCGCATCGAGCGCCACTTCGAGCGCATCGAGCGCGCCGAACATCGGATGATCGTCACCCAGTTGCGCGAGCGACATGCGCACGATCTGGTCATTCGCGAACGCGAGGCGCAGGTCGCGCGCCGCACGTTCGAGATCGCCGCCGAGCTTCACCCACTCGACCGCATCGCGCGCATGGCTCAGGCCCTCGGCGACCGTGTCGCGCGCGAGTTCGAGGATTTGCGTGGTCGACAGCGTCTCGCCGAAGAACAGCGTGGCCGTTTCCGGCAGCTGGTGCGCTTCGTCGAAGATCACCGTGTTCGCGTTCGGCAGCAGTTCGGCCATCCCGGTGTCGCGCAGCATGATGTCCGCGAAGAACAGGTGATGGTTGACGACGACGACGTCGGCCTGCTGCGCCTCGCGCCGCGCCTGCATCACGAAGCATTCCTTGTAATGCGGGCACTCCTGGCCGAGGCAGTTGTCGCGCGTCGACGTAACCATCGACCACACGGGCGCCGTCTCCGGCACGCTCGCGAGTTCGGCCTTGTCGCCGCTCTTCGTGATCTTCGCGAAGCGGACGATTTCCTGCAGGTACGCGGTGTCCTGCCGCGACGGCAGGCGGCCGTTGTCGGCCGTGCGCTGCAGGTAGTAATGGCACAGATAGTTCGAGCGGCCCTTGAGCATCGCGACCGTCACCGGCACCGCGAGCGCGTTGCGCACCGTCGGGATGTCGCGCTGGAACAGCTGGTCCTGCAGGTGCTTCGTGCCGGTCGACACGATCACCTTGCCGCCCCACAGCATTGCGGGCACCAGGTATGCATAGGTCTTGCCGGTACCGGTGCCGGCCTCGACGATCAGCGTGTTGTCGCCGGCGTCGGTGTCGGCGGCTGCGCCGTCCGCGGCGGACTCGGCCGCCTGGTCGCCTTCGCCGAGGCGCCGCGCCGGCCGCTTGCGGGTCTCGAAGATTTCCGGCTCGGGCATCCGGCGCGCGGACGCCTCCATCGCGGACGCGACCGCGCGCGCCATTTCGATCTGCGACTGGCGCGGGTGATAGCCGTCCAGCGCGCGCGCAAGCAGTCCGCCTTCGCCGAAAATCGTGTCGAGTTCGTCGACGCGCTTGCGGCTCAGCTCGAAGGTGCCTTCGGGCGCACGAACGCGCCCGGCGGACGACGCGTCACGCCGGGCATCGGGGTTGGCTTCAAGCGGTGAATTCAAGGCAAGCGTTCCTGTGTCCAGCGCCCGGGCGGCGCCGGCGCTTGCCAGGCCGCGCTCAGGCGCGCTTATCCGGTTCCAGCTGCGATTGCAGCAAAATGATTTTGTCCTTGGCCGCCAGCTTTTCCTTCTTCAGCCGGTGCAGCGTGATGTCGTCGATGTCGGAGTGTCCTTCCTTCAGCTCGATCTCCCGAGCGAGCTGCTGGTGCTGCTCCTGCAATGCTGCCAAACGGTTGTGCAATTCCTGCTGCTGTTCCGTGGGACGGTTTTGCATATGCGCCTCCTCATCGAAGCAGCGCGCCGACTGGCGTGCCGGCACGCACGAGACTGACTCCGGATCAATCCAACACGTTACTGCCCCTGCTGTTGCTGCTGCTTGGCCTTGTCGGCCGCTTCCTGCTGACGCCGTTCGACATCGGCCTTGTGCTGGGCGGCTTCCTTCTGCTTCTGCTCGTAGCGCGCGGCGTTGTCCGCCCGCTCCTGCGCCTTCTGCGCGCCCTGCTGGCGCGCCTGGTCGAGCTTGTGCTGAAAATCCGCCTGCTTCTGGTCGTATGCCTGCTTGTTCGCGGCGCGCTGCGGCCCTTCCGCGCCACGCTGCGCCCGCTTCAGTGCATTCTGCTCCTGCTTGTCGCGGAACGCAGCCGCGTTCGCCGCATCGTTCGCCGCGCGCTGCGGCGCTTCCGCCGCATTCTGCGCCTGCTTCAACGCCTGCTGCTGGTCGCGTTGCTGCGCCCGCACCGCGCGCTGCTCGTCGTCGAGCGCGAGCTGCTCCTGACGGATGCTCGCCCGCTCCTCGCGCATCCGGTCGCGCGCCACGCCGAGACAGTGATTGACGAAGAACTTGCTGTAGCAATCGTGCTCCGCCACGGCATAACGATAATCGTTTTCCGCGGAACGTTGATTGAGCACTTTTTGGCGGGCGTCAAAATCCTGCGTGGCGGAGGCTGCAACGGGCGCGGCGACGGCGGCGTCCGGCGCGGTTGCGCCCGATGCCTGTGCGTACGCGACGGTGGACCCGGCGGACAAAGCCGCGGCAAGCGCTGCGCCGAGCGCGACGAGAGAAATGCGGGAAGTTGGCAACGTCGTAGGAAAGCTGCGGGACATGTGTCAAATTCTATCACCCCCGGCTGGACGCTCCGCCATTTATGGCAAAATGCCCCGCTTCACTCACCCGCGGCATCTGGTCCGGCGGGCCCGTCTCGCAGCCCGCCGCGCGGTCTGCCGGCCCGCGCCGCGATTTCAGCAGGCAGATCATCCACGACATGACGGAAACCGTAGCACTCAAGATCGTACAGCGCATCGCCACCGAACTGTCCGTCCAGCCGCGCCAGGTCGCGGCGGCAGTGCAACTCCTCGACGAAGGCTCGACCGTTCCGTTCATTGCCCGGTACCGCAAGGAAGTGACCGGCAACCTGGACGACACGCAGCTGCGCCAGCTCGAGGAACGCCTCCTGTATCTGCGCGAGCTCGAGGATCGCCGCGCGGCGATCCTGTCGAGCATCGACGAACAGGGCAAGCTGACCGACGAACTGCGCGCCGCGATCGACGCGGCCGACAGCAAGCAGGTGCTCGAAGACCTTTATCTGCCGTACAAGCCGAAGCGCCGCACGCGCGCGCAGATCGCCCGCGAAGCCGGCCTCGAGCCGCTCGCGCAGGCGCTGCTCGCGAATCCGCTGCTCGACCCGCAGACGGAAGCCGCCGCCTACGTCGATGCCGACAAGGGCGTCGCCGACGTGAAGGCCGCGCTCGACGGCGCGCGCGACATCCTGTCGGAACAATTCGGCGAAACCGCCGAACTGCTCGGCAAGCTGCGCGACTACCTGCACAGCCAGGGCGTCGTGTCGTCGGCGGTCGTCGAAGGCAAGGAAAACGAGGAAGGCGAGAAGTTCCGCGACTACTACGACTATGCGGAAACGATCCGGACCGTGCCGTCGCACCGCGCGCTCGCGCTGTTCCGCGGCCGCAACGCCGGCGTGCTGACCGTCAAGCTCGGCCTCGGCGAGGAACTCGACGCGCAGGTCCCGCATCCCGGCGAAGCGATGATCGCGCGCCATTTCGGGATCGCGAACCAGGGCCGCCCGGCCGACAAGTGGCTGTCCGACGTGTGCCGCTGGTGCTGGCGCGTGAAGGTGCAGCCGCACATCGAGAACGAACTGCTCACGCAACTGCGCGAAACGGCGGAAGCCGAAGCGATCCGCGTGTTCGCCCGCAACCTGAAGGACCTGCTGCTGGCCGCGCCGGCCGGCCCGAAGGCCGTGATCGGTCTCGACCCCGGCCTGCGCACGGGCGTGAAGGTCGCCGTGGTCGACCGCACCGGCAAGCTGCTCGCGACCGATACGATCTACCCGCACGAGCCGCGCCGCGACTGGGACGGCTCGCTCGCGAAGCTCGCGCGCATCGCCGCGCAGACGCAGGCCGAGCTGATCAGCATCGGCAACGGCACCGCTTCGCGCGAAACCGACAAGCTCGCAAGCGAGCTGATCTCGAAGCACCCCGAACTGCGGCTGCAGAAGATCGTCGTGTCGGAGGCCGGCGCGTCGGTCTACTCGGCGTCCGAGCTGGCCGCGAAGGAATTCCCGGAACTCGACGTGTCGCTGCGCGGCGCCGTGTCGATCGCCCGCCGCCTGCAGGATCCGCTCGCCGAGCTCGTGAAGATCGAGCCGAAAGCGATCGGCGTCGGCCAGTACCAGCACGACGTGAACCAGCGCGAACTCGCCCGCTCGCTCGACACGGTGGTCGAGGATTGCGTGAACGCGGTCGGCGTCGACGCGAACACCGCGTCGGTCGCGCTGCTCGCGCGCGTCTCGGGCCTGAACGCCACGCTCGCCCGCAACATCGTCGACTATCGCGACGCGAACGGGCCGTTCCCGTCGCGCGACCACCTGCGCAAGGTGCCGCGCCTCGGCGACAAGACCTTCGAACAGGCAGCCGGCTTCCTGCGCATCAACGGCGGCGAGAATCCGCTCGATCGCTCGTCGGTCCACCCGGAGGCCTACCCGGTCGTCGAACGCATCCTCGCGAAGATCAGCAAGCGGATCGACGACGTGCTCGGCAGCCGCGACGCGCTGGCCGGCCTGTCGCCGACCGAATTTGTTGACGAACGTTTCGGCCTGCCGACCGTGCGCGACATCCTGTCCGAACTCGAAAAACCGGGTCGTGACCCGCGCCCCGAATTCAAGACTGCAACGTTCCGCGACGGCGTCGAGAAGGTCTCCGACCTGATGCCCGGCATGCTGCTCGAAGGGGTCGTGACGAACGTCGCGGCATTCGGCGCGTTCGTGGATGTCGGCGTGCATCAGGACGGCCTCGTCCATGTATCCGCGATGTCGACGAAGTTCATCAAGGATCCGCACGAAGTCGTGAAGGCCGGCCAGGTCGTCAAGGTCAAGGTGCTCGACGTCGACGTGAAGCGTCAGCGCATTGCGCTGACGATGCGCCTCGACGACGAAGCGGCCGCGCCCGGCATGGCGCCGCGCGGCGGCCAGGATCGCGGCAACGCCGGCCGCGGCGGCAGCGCCCGTCCGCAGCGTTCGCGCGAACCGGAACCGGCCGGCGCGATGGCCGCGGCGTTCGCGAAGCTGAAGCGCTGAGCACGCGAAGGCTGTTGACGTATAAAAAACCCGCCGAAAGGCGGGTTTTTTATTGCTTCAGCGAGCGCGCAGCCAGATCGGCATGGGCCGCATGCGCGGCCACTGCGCGCACCGGTCAGATCTCGATCTTGGTACCGAGCTCGACGACGCGGTTCGCCGGGATCGAGAAGAAGTCGGTCGGCTTCGCCGCATTCTGGTGCATCCATGCGAACACGCGCTCGCGCCAGATCGACATGCCGGGCAGATGCGTCGGCACGACCGTTTCGCGCGCGAGGAAGAACGACGTGTCCATCAGCTCGAACGTCATGTCGTGCGTGCGGCCGAATTCCTCGAGCACGGCCTTCACGTCCGGCGTCTCGTTGAAGCCGTACTGGGCCTTGACGATGTACAGGCCGCCGCCCGCGTCGCGCGAGCTCAGGCGCTTGTCGTCGCGCACGTACGGAATGTCGCGTGTGACGAACGTCAGGAAAATGGTCCGCTCGTGCAGCACCTTGTTGTGCTTCAGGTTGTGCAGCAGGCTGACGGGCACGAGCTTGTCGTTGCCGGTCAGGTAGATCGCGGTACCCGACACGCGGTGCGGCGGATGCGCGAGCAGCCCCTGCAGGAACGGCTCGAGCGGGATCCCGTCGGCGGCCGTGCGCTCCTTGACGATATGGCGGCCCTTGTACCAGGTCATCAGCAGGAAGAACAGCAGCGCGCCGATGCCGAGCGGCAGCCAGCCGCCCTGCGCGACCTTCAGCAGGTTCGCGCCGAAAAAGCCCAGGTCGACCGCGAGGAACACGGCGATGATCGCGCCGACGAGCAGCCGGTTCCAGTTCCACACCTTCACCATCACGACGGCAGCGAGCACGGTCGTGATCACCATCGTCGCCGTCACCGCGATGCCGTACGCGGCGGCGAGATTGTCGGAGCTCTTGAAGCCGATCACGATGCAGAGGATCACGAACAGCAGCAGCCAGTTCACGACCGGCACGTAGATCTGGCCGATCGCCAGCTCGGACGTGTGCAGCACCTTCATGCGCGGCACGTAGCCGAGCTGGATCGCCTGCGACGTCAGCGAATACGCGCCGGAAATCACGGCCTGCGAAGCGATCACGGTCGCGACCGTCGACAGCACGACGAGCGGCAGCAGCGCCCAGTCGGGTGCCAGCAGGAAGAACGGGTTCTCGATCGCCTTCGGATTCTGGATCAGCAGCGCGCCCTGGCCGAAATAGTTCAGCACGAGCGACGGCATCACGAGCCCGTACGCGGCGAGGCGGATCGGCTTCGCGCCGAAATGGCCCATGTCCGCGTAGAGCGCTTCCGCACCGGTCAGCACCAGCACGACCGAACCCAGCACGACGTAGGCCTGCAGCAGGTGCTCCGACATGAACGACGCAGCGTAATACGGGTTGATCGCCGCGATGATGCCCGGCACGCGCACGATGTGATATACGCCGAGTGCCGCGATCACGACGAACCACAGCACCATGATCGGCCCGAACAGCTTGCCGACCAGCGCGGTGCCGTGACGCTGGATCCAGAACAGCGCGATCAGGATCACGATCGTGATCGGCATCACGAGATGGGACAGGTGCGGCGTCGCGATCTCGAGGCCTTCCACCGCCGACATCACGGAAATCGCCGGCGTGATCACGGCGTCGCCGTAGAACATGCAGGCGCCGAAGATCCCGAGCGCCATCAGCGCGCCCGCGACGCGGGTTTTCGAGTCGAGCGGCCGCAGCGACAGCGCCATCAGCGCGAGCACGCCACCCTCGCCGTTGTTGTCGGCCCGCATCACGAACAGCAGATACTTGATGCCGACCACCAGGATGATCGCCCAGAACAGCAGCGAGATCACACCGAGAATCGAGCCTTCCGTGAGCGGAATGCCGTGTGCGGGGCTGAACGCCTCCTTCAGCGAATACAGCGGGCTCGTGCCGATGTCGCCGAACACGACGCCGATGGCCGCTATCGCAAGCGCCCGCATCGAGTGTTGGTGCGTCGAATGCGCATGGGCTGCGTCGGTCGCCTGGATCGTGTCGTTCATATGAAGCGTAATAATCGGGTCCGGTCGGACAAAACGAGCGCTATTCTACTCGCGCCCCCCTGAAAAACCGTCCTGCCTTGTTGCCCTTAAACCACGTGATCCACGCTGCGCATGCAATCCTGCGCAAGCTGTGGCAGGGCTGCCATCATAGCCGGGGCCGCGCCATCTGCCTACCACGCCCGCCGATCGCCGTGCCCGCCGGCCACGGCGCGCCAATAAAAAACGGCGCCGCAAGCGGCGCCGTACAAGGCTTTCCTTCGATCGGCCGGCCGCTTACGCGCCCGAGCCGTCGCGCTGCGCGCGACCGCGCTTGATCCATGCCTCGAGGTTGTGCGGACGAACCGTGTCCCACTCTTCGAACGGCTGATGAATCCACGGATTCGTCGGCAGATACTGTGCGTGATAGTCCGGCTTGACCTTCGAGCAGCCCTTGTACCAGAGCACGGCCGAACGCACGGCCGTGACCGACGGATAGCGCTCCTTCAGGTGCTCCTGCACGCGCGCGAGCGTGACGCCCGAATCGACGAGATCGTCGACCAGCAGCACGTTGCCCGCGAGACTGCCGCGCGTCATCGTGATGTACTGCGCGATGTCGAGCTCGCCCTGCTCGGTGCCGGCCGCTTCGCGGTACGAACTCGTCGCGAGGATCGCGAGCGGGACGTCGTAGATGCGCGACAGCTGGTCGCCGACGCGCAGACCGCCGCGCGCAAGGCACAGGATCTGGTCGAATTTCCAGCCCGATTCATGCACCTGCAGCGCGAGCAGCTCGATCAGACGATGGTATTCGTCCCAGCCTACCCACAGGTTCTTGTCGTCGTTGCGCGGATCGGTCATCAAGTCTGCCGCCGTCATCGTGATTTGCTGCGTCATGCTGAGAATTACACCTTGAACGGATGGCGAAGCAGGATCGTCTCGTCGCGATCCGGCCCCGTCGAAACCATGTCGACCGGCACGCCGGCCACTTCCTGGACGCGGGTCAGGTAGGCCTGCGCATTCGCCGGCAGCGCGTCCCACGTCTTGATGCCGACGGTGCTTTCCTTCCAGCCGGCGAACGTTTCGTACACGGGCTCGCAACGCGCGACGTCGGCCGCACCGCGCGGCAGGATGTCCACGTCCTTGCCGTCGATCTTGTAGCCGACGCACAGCTTGACTTCATCGAGGCCGTCGAGCACGTCGAGCTTCGTCATGCACAGGCCCGACACGCCGTTGATCTGGATCGAGCGGCGCAGTGCCGCTGCGTCGAGCCAGCCGGTGCGGCGCGGACGGCCGGTGACCGAGCCGAATTCCTTGCCGACGTTCGCCAGCGTGACGCCGACCTGGTCCTGGCGCTGCGGGTTGTCCGCGTCGTACAGCTCGCTCGGGAACGGGCCCGAGCCGACGCGCGTGCAGTACGCCTTCGTGATGCCGAGGATGTAGTTCAGCTTCTGCGGACCGACGCCGGCGCCGGCCGATGCCGCACCCGCGACGCAGTTGCTCGACGTGACGAACGGATAGGTGCCGTGGTCGATGTCGAGCAGCGTGCCTTGCGCGCCTTCGAACAGCAGGTTCTGACCGGCGTTGTTCGCGTCGTACAGGCGGCGCGACACGTCGGCCACCATCGGCTTCAGGCGATCGGCATAGCCGAGCATCGTGTCGAGCGTGGCCTGGAAATCGACGGCCGCGCCACCCAGGTACTGGGTCAGCACGAAGTTGTGGAAATCGAGGTTTTCGCGCAGGCGGTCGGCGAAGGTCTTCGCGTCGAACAGGTCCTGCACGCGCAGCGCGCGGCGGCCGACCTTGTCTTCATACGCCGGGCCGATGCCGCGGCCGGTCGTACCGATCTTGCCCGCGCCCTTGCGCGCTTCGCGCGCCTGGTCGATCGCGATGTGGTACGGCAGGATCAGCGTCGTGGCTTCGGAGATGAACAGGCGATCGCGCACGTTCACGCCGGCCTCTTCCAGCTCGCCGATTTCCTTGAACAGTGCCTCGGGGGACAGGACGACGCCGTTGCCGATGTAGCAGGCGACGCCTTCACGCATGATGCCCGACGGAATCAGGCGCAAGATGGTTTTCTTGCCGCCGATGATGAGGGTGTGGCCGGCGTTGTGACCGCCCTGGAAACGCACGACGCCCTGAGCGTGGTCCGTCAGCCAGTCGACGATCTTGCCCTTGCCTTCATCACCCCATTGCGTTCCCACGACGACGACATTGCGCCCGGGAGTCACGTTCACTGCGCTGGCAGACATGTTGATTCGTTAGCTGGTTAAAAACGTATTCTACCTATGTTCGCGGGCGATTCCGAATTTTTCCGTTTCGCTTCAACGATATGCACGCCGAACGACGGCCCGCGAACGCCTGTTTAACGGGGTTCGACCACCCACGCGCCGTCACGCTCGACGAGCGAACGGTCGCAGGCGAACTCGTCGAGCACGTGGTCGTGTCCCGGCAATGCCTGGATCACGACCTCGCCCGCGTCGCGCAGCGCCGCCACGGCCGCGCTCAGCGCGTCGTCCTGCGCCCATGGCGCCAAAATCGCGGTGCCGCGCGCCTCGACCGGCGAAATCCGCGCGAGCTCGCGCAGGTCGAGCGAGAAGCCCGTCGCCGGGCGGGCGCGGCCGTAGGCCTGGCCCACGTGGTCGTACCGGCCGCCGCGCGCGATCGCGTTCGGCACGCCGTCGATGTACGCCGTAAACATCGCGCCGCTGTGGTACGCGTAGCCGCGCAGGTCGGCGAGATCGATCGCCACCTCGACGCCCTTCGCCTGTGCCGCAAGCTGCGCAAGATCGTCGAGCGCACGCGTGATCTCGGGCAGCACCGGCAGGCGCACACGCGCCTCGTCGAGCACGCTCGCGTCGCCGTACAGATGCGGCAGCGCACGAAGCGCCGCGCGCGTGTCGGCGCCGAGATCGTCGGTGAGTTCGTTCAGCAGCGGCACGTCCTTGCCCGACAGCGCGTCGTACAGCGCCTCGCCGCGCTCGGCAGCCTGCGCATCGCGCGCGAGCAGCGCCGCGAGCACGCCCGCGTGGCACAGGTCCAGGCGGATGCGCGACAACCCCGCGAGGTGTAGCGCGTCGAGCATCAGCTGCTGGATCTCGAGATCGGCTTCCAGCCCGGCGTGCCCGTAGATTTCGGCGCCGATCTGGATCTGTTCGCGCGTCGCGTGCAGCCCGCGAGGACGCGTATGCATCACGTGGCCGGCATAGCAGAGGCGCGTCACGCCCTGGCGGTTCAGCAGGTGCGCGTCGATGCGCGCGACTTGCGGCGTGATGTCCGCGCGCAGGCCGAGCGTGCGGCCCGACAGCTGGTCGACCAGCTTGAAGGTGCGCAGGCGCAGGTCGTTGCCGCCGCTCGTCAGCAGCGATTCGAGGTATTCGAGCAACGGCGGCATCACCATTTCGTAGCCGTACGAACGGAAGCGGTCGAGCAGCCTGCGGCGCAGCTCCTCGATCTTGCGCGCTTCCGACGGCAGCACGTCGGCGATATTCTCGGGAAGTAACCAGGTCGACATCGGTACGGTCCTACGACGGGAAACAGGGCGCGACATGCGCGCCGCGAAATGAATCGGAAATCGGCAATCGGGCGGAACGAACGGCGGGTGCGCCGTCCGGATCAGGTGGCGAGCAGCAGCAGGACGAGCCCGAGCGCCATCACGATGAGCCCGCCGATCCGGATATGATGCGGCGGCCGCTCCGCTATTCTACGAAACGTGTCGCGCCAGGCGACGGGAAACACGAAGGGGAACGCCCCCTCGATGATCAGCATCAGTGCTACCGCGAGCAACAACGAGCCAGCCAGGTCCATGCGAGCGACGGCGCCGCTCGACGCGGCGCCCCAAGGTCAGTGTTTGCGGGGAGCGGGTGCCGCCGGTGCGGCACCGCCCGTCGGGCTGCGCATGAAACGGAAAAACTCGCTGTCGGGGTCGACGACGATGATGTCGTTGCGCTTGAAGGTATTCCGGTAAGCCTGCAGGCTCGCGTAGAACTGGTAGAACTGCGGATCGCGGCCGAACGCATCGGCGGCGATCGACGCGGCCTTCGCGTCGCCCTCGCCCTTGATCGTCTGCGCGGACTTGTACGCATTCGCGAGCACCGCCTGCTGTTCGCGTTCCGCGTCGGCCTTGATCTGCTCGACATCGGCGGCGCCATCCGCGCGCACCTGTGCAGCCTGGTCGCGCAGCGCGGCAATCATCCGCTGATAGACGGCATCCGTCTGCGCAGCCGGCAAGTCGACGCGCGTCAACTGCACGTCGACCACGTCGACGCCGAAGCCCGATGCCGTCGCGCGCACCGCGTCGCGCGCCGCATTGGCGATCTCGCGCTGCCCGCCGAGCGCGTCGTCGAGCGCGCGCTTGCCGAACGCGTCGCCGAGTGCGCTCTTCAGCGCGCCGGCCAGGCGGTCGGCGGCCGCCGCCGGGTCACCGCCCGTCGCCGCGAAATACTTCATCGGATCGCTGATCCGATACTTGACCGCATACGCGACGAGCAGGTCGTGCTTGTCTTCGGTCGCCAGTTGCAGCGGATCCGACGACTCGAGCGATTGCAGGCGCGTGTCGATCAGCGTCGCCGTCTGCAGCGGCGGCGGCAGCTTGAAATGGATGCCGGGGCCCGCGAGTTCGGGTTGCGCGCCGTCGCGGCCCGACAGCACGGCCGCATGGCGCGGATCGACGGTCAGGACGGTCGACGACGCCGCGAAAGCGGCGATCACGATTGCGACGACGAGCGCAATGATTCGGTTCATGTTCTGCGCTCCCCGTTACTTCGTATCGTCTTCACGCGAGCGGCTGCGGAACGCTTCGCGCGACCGCAGCACGTCGCTGCCCGGTGCGGGCGCCGCCGCGGCCGAAGCCGCGCTCGCGGGTGCGCTCGCCGCGGCGGCGGCCGGCGCCGACGTCGCGTCGGGCGCGGCTGCGCCGGCGGGCGTCGCGGCATTCGTCGCATTCGCGGCGTTTTGTCGCCCCTGCTCGACGAGCTTGTCGAGCGGCAGGTACACGACGCTGTTGCCGCCCTTGTTGCCGACGAACACCTTCGTCGCGTTCGAATAGATTTCCTGCATCGTCTCGAGGTACATCCGCTCGCGGATCACCGCGGGCGCCTTCGAATACTGTGCATAGACCTGCTTGAACCGGTCGGCGTCGCCTTCGGCCTGCGTGACCACGCGATCGGCATACGCCTTCGCTTCATCGGCAAGTTTCGCGGCGTCGCCCTGCGCCTTCGGCAGCAGATCGTTCGCGTAGGCCTGCGCGGCACGCTTCGCGGCTTCGCGATCATCGCGCGCCTTCGCGACTTCGGCGTACGCAGCCTGCGTCTGCTCGGGCGCCGCGACGCTCTGCATCGTGACGGCCGTCACCTCGAGCCCCGACTGGTAGCGATCGAGATCGCGCTGGATCGCGGCGGACAGCTGCGCGCGCAGCGCGTCGCGGTCCTGGTTCAGCATGTCGGCCGCGCTGCGCGTGCCGACGATCGCGCGCACCGCGGCCTGGGCGGCCTGCGACACGCTGCGCTCGGGATCGACGCTGCGGAACAGGTAATCGGTTGCCGAACGGATCCGGTACTGGACGACGAAACGCACGTCGACGATGTCGGCATCACGCGTCAGCATCGCCGCTTCCTTCACGTTCGCGAGACGCACGACGTTGTTGCGGCCGATCTCGATCGAACGGACCTGCGACGTGTCGACGATCTCGTGCGACGCGAACGGATACGGCGCGCGCCAGTGCACGCCCTGGCCGACCGTGCCCGACAGCTTGCCGAACTGCAGCACGACGCCCGTCTGGCCTTCCTGCACGACGAACAGCCCGCTGCCCGCGTAGACCGCGACCAGCACGCCGATCACGATGCCGACGCCGACACGCGCGGCCCGGCCGTTGTCGGGCCGGAAGCCGTTGCCGCCCTTGCCGCCGAACAGGCCGCTCAGACGCCGGTTGAAGTTGCGCCACATCTCGTCGAGATCGGGCGGACCGTCACCGTCGCCACCGGGCGGACGCTTCGATTCGTTCACACGCGGACGGGATCCGTCGTTGCCCTTGCCTTCGCCGCGTCCCCAGCGGGGATCGTTGATCGACAGCAAGGCGCGCATCCGCCGCCAGGTACTCCGCTCGTTGTATTCGTTCACCAGAGTTTGTTCACCAGATTAGACGCCGGCGAACCGGCCGGGACCGGTTAGCGCCCGTGTTCGGAAATCGTGTGGTCTTCGTGCGGTTCAGCGGGTGCGCCGTCGAGCGCGACGTTGGGTAACGTCGCGCCGGTAAGGTGTTCCGCGGAGGCGATCTCGGCGATGGCGGCACGCAACGCGTCAAGACCCTGACCGGTGCGTGCGCTCAAAAAGACGCGCGAAATATTACCATACTCGTCCCGCTCGACCGCGTCGCCGCGGGCCGCCAGCTCAGGCACCGCATCGATCTTGTTGAACACCAGCACCTGCCGGATCGTGTCCGCGCCGATCTCGTGCAGCACGCCGTTCACCTGCTCGATCTGTTCGAGCCGCACCGCGCTCGACGCGTCGACCACGTGCAGCAGCAGATCCGCATGGATCGTTTCCTCGAGGGTCGCGCGGAACGCGGCAACCAGCTGGTGAGGCAGTTCGCGAATGAACCCGACCGTATCGGACACGACGATCTGACCGGCCTCGTCGCCGAGGTACACGCGTCGCGACGTCGTATCGAGCGTGGCGAACAGCTGGTCGGCCGCATAGGCCTGCGCTTTCGTCAGCGCATTGAACAGCGTCGACTTGCCCGCGTTCGTATAGCCGACGAGCGACACCGACATCGTGCCGCTGCGTGCGCGCTGGCGACGCTGCGTGCTGTGCTGCCGGCGCAGCCGGTCGAGCCGCGACTTCAGCATCTTGATGCGCTCGCCGATCAGCCGGCGGTCGGTTTCGAGCTGGGTTTCGCCGGGGCCGCGCAGGCCGATACCGCCCTTTTGCCGCTCCAGGTGGGTCCACGCGCGAATCAGCCGGGTCGACAGGTATTGCAGCTGTGCGAGCTCGACCTGCAGCTTGCCTTCGTGACTGCGGGCGCGCTGCGCGAAGATGTCGAGGATGAGGCTCGTGCGGTCGACCACCCGCCTGTTAAGCGCCTGCTCCAGATTACGTTGCTGGGCCGGTGCCAGTGCGTGGTTGAAGATGACGATTTCGACGTTGTGCGCGTCGCAGGCAAGCCGCAATTCTTCGGCTTTGCCGCTGCCGATGAACATCTTGGCATCGGGGCTGGCGCGACGACCTGTGAGGGTGACGGCGGGACGGGCCCCCGCACTGGAGGCGAGAAGACTGAGTTCTTCGAGACTGGCTTCGAAATCGGTCTTGCCGAAGTCGATGCCGACGAGCGCTGCGTTGATCAAATTATCGGGTGTCAAGATAAGGCGGCTGGCATCGGTCGCTCGCGGCGACCGGATGCCGGCCGCTGCGATGGGTTAGGACGAGGCTTCCGCGTCCGGGTGGAAATTCACCGGGCGCGCCGGCACGACCGTCGAGATGGCGTGCTTGTAGACCATCTGGGTCACCGTATTACGGAGCAACACGACGTACTGGTCGAACGATTCAATGTTCCCTTGCAGCTTGATGCCGTTGACGAGATAGATCGAAACGGGAACGTGCTCTTTGCGCAGTGCGTTCAAAAACGGGTCTTGTAACAATTGCCCTTTGTTGCTCATGGCGTACTCCATCTTTTTTTGCAGGTTGATCTGGATTGGCGACGAAGAAAAAGAGATCCGGCGCCAATCGCTACACTATAGCTGATTTTGCCTGCCCCGCCCGGGCGTAGGCCATGCGGCCTATCCCTTGCAGGACCTGCTTCAGCCCTTGTCCGCGTACGGGTTGTTCGACGAACGGAACTCTATGCGCAATGGAGTCCCGGTCAGTGAGAAAGTTTCGCGGAATCGGTTTTCGAGGTAACGCTTGTAGGTTTCCGTCACCGCGTCGAGCGCGTTGCCGTGGATGACGATCAGCGGCGGATTCTGGCCGCCCTGGTGCGCGTAGCGCAGCTTCGGACGCACCGGGCCGCGACGACGCGGCTGCTGGAACTCGACGGCCTCGATCAGCGCGCGCGTGAGCTTCGGCGTCGGCAGCTTCGCCATCGCCGCCGCGTACGCGTCGTCGACCGAACGCATCAGCGCGCCGATGCCCGTCTTCTTCGCGGCCGAAATGTAGTGCGACTTCGCGAAGTCGAGGAATTTCAGCTTGCGGGTCAAATCCGCTTTCGCGCGATCGCGCGCGTGGTCGTCGAGACCGTCCCACTTGTTGACGCCGATCACGAGCGCGCGGCCCTGCTCGACGACGAAGCCGGCGATGTGCGCGTCCTGGTCGGAAATGTCCTGCTGCGCATCCAGCAGAAGAATGACGACGTTCGCATCGGAGATCGACTGCAGCGTCTTCACGACCGAGAACTTCTCGATCGCCTCGAACACCTTGCCGCGGCGTCGCAGGCCCGCGGTATCGATCAGCGTGTATTTCTTGCCGTTACGCTCGAAGTCGACGTAGATCGAATCGCGCGTCGTGCCCGGCATGTCGAACGCGATCACGCGGTCCTCGCCGATCAGCGCGTTCACGAGCGTCGACTTGCCGACGTTCGGGCGGCCGACGATCGCGATCTTGATGCCGCGCGACGGGTCGTCCTCGTCCGCTTCCTCGGGCTGGCCCGCGTACGCGACTTCCAGCGCCTCGTTGATCATGTCGGTCACGCCGTCGCCGTGCGCGGCCGAGATCGCGCGCGGATCGCCGAGGCCGAGCTCGTAGAAGTCGGTCGCGACCGCCGTGTACTTCATCCCCTCGGCCTTGTTGACGACCAGGAAGATCGGCCGGCCGGTCTTGCGCAGGTAGTCGGCGATCGACTTGTCCTGCGGCGCGAGCCCGTTACGACCGTCGACGATGAACACGACGACGTCCGCTTCCTCGACGGCCTGCCGCGTCTGGCGCGCCATCTCGTGCAGGATGCCGTCCTTCGCGACGGGCTCGAAGCCGCCGGTATCGACGACCAGGTACGGCCGTGCGCCGACGCGCCCTTCGCCGTAATGGCGATCGCGCGTCAGGCCCGGCAAGTCGGCGACCAGCGCATCGCGCGAGCGCGTGAGCCGGTTGAACAGCGTGGATTTCCCCACATTGGGGCGCCCAACGAGGGCAATGACCGGTTTCATCTGTGTTTTCTACGGTGATGCGCAGCAGCGGGAGGCCCGCTGCTGCGGGCGGCTGCGCTGAATGAAAATATCACGAATTCGCGCCGCGCCGGATGCGCGCGCCGGGCGCGCGGTGCGCGCCGTCGTCTTTCGTTGCGAACTGCCTTTCAAATACCGAGCGGCCGGGGACACCGGCCGCCTTCATGTCGCGCGACCGCAGCGCGCGGGACAGGCCCGCCGCGCCGCGATTGCGCCTGTTGCGTGCGCGTCAGCGCGGACGGAATCCGTACAGGCCACCGTCCTTGGTCTGCACGACGAGCGTATTGCCCGCCAGGACCGGCGCCGCGGTAATCGCGCTGCCGTCCGTCTTCATCCGGGCGATGAAGCTGCCGTCCTCGCGCGACAGGAAGTGCACGAAGCCCTTGTAGTCGCCCATCACGACCGCATGGCCGAGCAGGTACGGCACGCCGACGTCGCGGCTCTTCAGCTTGTCGTTGCGCCAGAGCGGGTTGCCGCTCGCCGCGTCGTAGGCCGTCACGACCGACCAGTCGTCGCCGCCGGCGACGACCGAATCGTCCTGCGCGAGACCGCTGCGGCTCGAGAACGCCTTTTCCCACAGCGGACGGCCCGAGTTCGCGTCGAAGCAGCCGAGCTGGCCCTGGAACGTGACCGCGCACGCCTGGGCACCGACGAGCGTCGGCGGACCGCTGACGTCGTTGATGCGCTCGACTTCGGTCACGCCCTTCGGGAACGACACAGGCGTCTGCCAGAACGGCTCGCCCGTCTGCAGGTTGATCGCGACCAGACCGCCGCCGGGGAAGCCCGCCAGCACGGCCGCATCGCCCGCGAACGTCATGCCGGCCGACACGCGCAGGTTCAGCGGCACCGCACGGTTGCGGTAGTTCCACTTCTGCTCGCCCGTCTGCCCGTTGAACGCGATCACCTGACCGTCGATCGTGCGCACGATCACGAGGCCGTTGCCGACCAGCGGCGGCGAGAAGATCTCGCCCTGCACGCTCGTCTTCCACAGCTGCTTGCCGTCCGGGCCGAGGACGAACACACCGCCCTTGAGCGCGCCGACGGCGGTCAGGTTGCCGTCGCTGCCGACCCCGGCCGACAGGTCCGAACCGACCTTCGAGCGCCACAGCGTCTGGCCCGTCTTCGCGTCGATCTTCTCGACCGAACCGTTCTCGCCCGCCGCGTAGACGGCGTCGCCCACGGCCACCGGCGAGAACAGGTAGCGCCCGCCCTTGCCGACGCTCGCCTTCCAGACCTGTTGCACGTCCAAGACGGGCTTGAACTCGGTGAGCGGCGTCGGCACGCGGCGCGCGTCCTTCGACGACGAGCAGGCCGCCAATGCCAGGACAGCCGCCGCGCAGGCTACGGGCACAGCGTAACGTTTCAGCAAATTCATCGGTTAGCGAAGCAGAGTTAAGAGGTTGAGGGGGCCGCGATCAGCCGCCGAGCGCATCGAGCTTGAACTGCACGAGCTGGCGCGCGGACTGGTCGTCCTGCGACAGGCCGGCGAGCGCGAGCTTGTACGCGGCGCGCGCATCGTCGGTCTTGCCTTGCGCCGCGAGCAGATCGCCGCGGCGATCGGCCACGAGGCCCTTGAATGCATCCACCGGCGTGCCGGACAGCAGCGCGAGGCCCGCGTCGTACGCCTTCTCGTCGAGCAGCAGCGACGCGAGACGCAGCTTCGCGATCTGCTTGTACTCGTCGTCCTTGGCGTGATCGGCGGCCCATTGCAGCTGCGCCTTCGCGCCGGCGGCATCGCCGGCCGCGTACAACGTCTTCGCGGCCGTGAGCGCGGTCATCTGCGCATACGGCGTGCTGCCGAACTTGTCTTCCATGTCGGCGGCCGCACGGGCCATCGTCGCCTTGTCGTTCGCGGCAGCGGCCTTCTGCACCTGCTCGTACAACCCGGAAGCCTCGGCGGCCTGACGGCGCTGCCAGTAATTCCAGCCGTTGAAACCGGCCGCGACGACCAGCGCCGCGAGCACGATCCACGTCGTGAGGTTGCCCCACCGGGCCCACCACGCCTTCAGACTTTCAATCGATTCTTGTTCGTCGTGATAACTCATCGGCGAGCGATTCCTTCCATTTCAGGCTTTTCTTGTCGAGCGAATGCCAGCGCGATCAGTCGTCGCCGTCTTCGGCGGATGCAACCATCGCATTGATTAGGAATTCGGTCAAGCTTTCGACCGGTACGGTCTGCTGAACGTTCTTTTCCCCGTCCTCGCCCGCGCCGCGCAGCGCTTTCACGCCCACCGTGCCGTTCGCGACCTCTTCTTCGCCGAAGATCACCGCGAACGCGGCACCGCTCGCATCGGCCCGCTTCATCTGCGACTTGAAGCTTGCCGGGCCGCCGTCGGCGCTGCAGTGGAAAATCACGTCGAGGCCCGTATCGCGCAGACGCTCGGCCGCGATGAACGCCTGTTCGCGCGCCGTCTCGCCCTGGTGCACCACGTACACGTCGACACCTTCCTGCTCGGGCGCGAGATCCTCTTCCTTCAGCAGTTCGAGAATGCGCTCGATGCCCATCGCCCAGCCGCACGCGGCGGTCGGCTTGCCGCCGAGCTGCTCGATCAGCGGATCGTAGCGGCCGCCGGCCGCGACCGTGCCCTGCGCGCCGAGCTTGTCGGTCACCCACTCGAACACGGTCAGGTTGTAGTAGTCGAGGCCGCGCACGAGACGCGGGTTGATCTTGAACGGGATGTTGTTCGCGAGCAGCAGGCGCTGCAGCCCTTCGAAGTGGGCACGCGACTCGTCGCCGAGGAAGTCGATCAGCTTCGGCGCGTTCTGCGCGATTTCCTGCAGCGCCGGGTTCTTCGTGTCGAGCACGCGCAGCGGGTTCGTATACAGGCGACGCTTCGCGTCCTCATCCAGCACGTCGGCGAACTGCTCGAGATACTTGATCAGTTCGACGCGGTGCGCGGCACGCTCTTCGGCGAGGCCGAGCGAGTTGATCTCGAGCTTGATGCCGGTCAGGCCGAGGTCGTCCCACAGGCGCTGGCACATCATGATGATCTCGGCATCCGCATCCGGGCCCGCGAAGCCGAGCGCCTCGACGCCGACCTGGTGGAACTGGCGGTAGCGGCCGCGCTGCGGACGCTCGTGACGGAACATCGGGCCGATGTACCACAGGCGCTTCGGGCCGTCGTACAGCATGTTGTGCTCGATCGACGCGCGCACGACCGCCGCGGTGTTCTCCGGGCGCATCGTCAGGTTCTCGCCGTTCAGCGCATCGGTGAAGCTGTACATCTCCTTCTCGACGATGTCCGTGACTTCGCCGATGCCGCGCGTGAAGAGCTGCGTGTGTTCGACGATCGGCGTGCGGATGTTCTGGTAGCCGTACGCGCGCAGCAGCGATTTCACGGTAGCTTCGAAGAACTCCCAGAGGCCGGCATCCTGCGGGAGGATGTCGTTCATGCCCTTGACGCCGGTGAGCTTCTCGATCTTGCGTTTCTG
Organism: Burkholderia sp. BCC1988; assembly: GCF_905339895.1. Taxonomy (NCBI): domain Bacteria; kingdom Pseudomonadati; phylum Pseudomonadota; class Betaproteobacteria; order Burkholderiales; family Burkholderiaceae; genus Burkholderia; species Burkholderia sp. BCC1988. The sequence goes on along the minus strand of NZ_CAJPHA010000013.1, from coordinate 202,125 downwards.
TTCAGTCATCGTTCGTGTGTGTGGACGAATTTAGTTCAGGGCCTCGGTACGGCCGTAATTGCGTGCGACGTAGTCGCTGACGATCTGCTGGAATTCCTCGGCGATCCGCTCGCCGCGCAGCGTCTTGACCTTCTCGCCGTCGATGAAGACGGGCGCGGCCGGGTTCTCGCCCGAACCCGGCAGGCTGATGCCGATGTTCGCGTGCTTCGATTCGCCCGGGCCGTTGACGATGCAGCCCATCACCGCGACGTTCATCTTCTCGACGCCCGGATATTCCTTGCGCCAGACCGGCATCTGCTCGCGCAGGTAGGTCTGGATCTGCATCGCGAGTTCCTGGAACAGCGTGCTCGTGGTGCGTCCGCAACCCGGGCACGCGATCACCATCGGCGCGAACGAGCGCAGGCCCATCGTCTGCAGGATTTCCTGGCCGACGATCACTTCGCCCGTGCGCGACGCACCCGGTTCCGGCGTCAGCGAAATGCGGATCGTGTCGCCGATCCCTTCCTGCAGCAGCACGCCGAGCGCGGCCGTCGACGCGACGATGCCCTTCGAGCCCATGCCGGCCTCGGTCAGCCCGAGATGCAGCGCGAAGCCGCAGCGGCGGCCGAGTTCGCGGTACACCGCGATCAGGTCCTGCACGCCGCTGACCTTGCACGACAGCACGATGCGATCGCGGCCGAGGCCCAGCTCGACCGCGCGCTCGGCGGAGCCGATCGCCGACTGGATCAGCGCTTCGTACATCACGCTCTGCGCATCCCACGGCTGCGAGCGCGCGCCGTTCTCGTCCATCATGCGCGCGAGCAGATCCTGGTCGAGGCTGCCCCAGTTCACGCCGATCCGCACCGGCTTGTCGTACTTCGCCGCGGCTTCGATCATCTGCGCGAACTGCGTGTCGCGCTTCGCGCCCTGGCCGACGTTGCCCGGGTTGATCCGGTACTTCGACAGCGACTCCGCGCAGCCCGGGTAGTCGCGCAGCAGCAGGTGGCCGTTGTAGTGGAAATCGCCGACGAGCGGGACGGTCACGCCCATCCGGTCGAGCTGCTCGCGGATCGCCGGCACGGCGGCCGCGGCCTCCGGCGTATTGACCGTGATGCGCACCAGTTCGGAGCCCGCGTTCGCGAGTTCCTTGATCTGGATCGCCGTGCCGATCGCGTCGGCCGTGTCGGTATTCGTCATCGACTGCACGCGCACCGGCGCATCACCGCCGATCGTCACGAGCTGCCCGCCCCAACGAACATCCACCGCATGCGACACGCGACGCGGCTGATGCCCGCCGAACACCGGCTCGGTTGAACAAATCTGACTGCTGCGTGGGGATTGAGCTTCGGATTGCATCGATAGATCCATTTACGCGGAATGCGCCGCGAGGCGGCGCATGAATTGAAAAAGCGCCGTGCCCTCGCGGCCTGTCCAGGACAGGCCTGCGCCACGGCGCTTGACGTCAGGGCAGCGTGAACCGCGCCACGTTACCCCGCGCTGCCGAATATTTTGCCGGATCGACCGGCTTTCCGTCGAACGCGACCGTATCAAGGCCTGCCTTGTTGCCGATCGTGACCTTGAACGGACCGTCGCCGGCGACCTGCTTCGTCTCGCCGGCCCGCACCAGCGCCGAGAACAGTTCCTTGCCGCTCTTGTCGCGCACGCTGAACCAGCAATCCTGCTTGACCTTCAGTTCGACCATCGACTGGCCTGCCGCGACCGCGACGCTCGCGGGCTGGGCCGGCACGGCCGCGCTGCTCGCCGCGGCCGGCGCGACGACCGGTTGCGACGCGGGCGCGACGACCGGTTGCGACGCGGGCGCGGCGGCCGTCGGGGCCGGGGCCGGGGCCGGGGCCGAGGCCGGAGCCGGAGCAGCCGACGCAACGGCCTGCGGCGCCACGGCGGATGCCGCAACCTGCGCCGGGGCTTCGTTGACGGCTGCCGCCGACGCGCCGCCCGCGGCTGCCGCTTCGACGGAAGACGCCGCCGGCGCGCTGGCCGCCGATGCGTGTTCCGTGGCGCCGCCCTTGAAGCGCGCGAGCCAGCTCGACGAATCGCCGCCAGTGTGCCACATGAGTACCGCGATCACCGCGACGACGACGATCGCCGTCCCCCACAGCCACGGATGATGGTGCGACGACCCGCCAAGCGGAATCGACACGCGGCCGCGCGGCAGATCCGTCCCCGACGACGCGGGCATCGACAGATCGACTTCCTGCACGCCACGCTCGCGGCGCAATGCGTGGGCAAACGGCTCCGGATCGACACCGAGCATCTTCGCGTAGCTGCGCACGACGCCGAGGGCAAACGTCACGCCGGGCAAATGACTGATGTCGCCGGCCTCCAGCGCACGCAGCTTCTGCGGAGCGACCTTGAGCCGCGCCGACACGTCGTCGACCGTCCAGCCCTTCGCCTCCCGGAGCTGCGCCAGCCGGCTGCCGACGGCCGCCAGCGTTTCAAGCCCCGCCGGTGCCGGCTTCGCGGCATTCGTCTCTGCGCCGTTGGTCGGCTGCGGCTCACTCATCCTTGTCCTCGCGTCGATTCTTCTTCACTGGCGGGCGCCGCCGGCTCCCGCAACTGTCCACATCATGCGCGGCGCCGAGGCGCCGCGACCGATCGCTATTCGCGTGTTGTACCGCAAGAAGTCCAGGCATCCGCACCCATGCGGCCCCGACCAGGCGTCCCCGTCAGATCGCCCGAACTTCGATGATTTTTGCTGCTGCGCCCGTTCGCTCCGCCAGGCGCGTGCGGTCCTTCACGGCGCCGGCCAGCTGGCCGCACGCGGCGTCGATGTCGTCGCCGCGCGTCTTGCGCACGGTCGTGACGACACCCGCGTCGATGAGGACCTGTGCAAAGCGCTTGATCTGCTCCGGCTTCGAGCGGATGAGGCCCGATTCCGGAAACGGATTGAACGGGATCAGGTTGAACTTGCAGGGCACGTCACGCGTGACGGCCAGCAGTTCGCGCGCATGCGCTTCGGTGTCGTTGACGCCGTCGAGCATGCAGTATTCGAAAGTAATGAAGTCGCGCGGTGCGACTTTCAGATAGCGCTGGCACGCGGCCATCAGCTCGCGAAGCGGATGCTTCTTGTTGAGCGGCACCAGTTCGTCGCGCAGCGCATCGTTCGGCGCGTGCAGCGAAACGGCGAGCGCGACCGGCAATTCGGCGCCGAGGCGGTCCATCATCGGCACCACGCCGGACGTCGACAACGTGACGCGGCGGCGCGACAGGCCGTACGCGTTGTCGTCGAGCATCAGCCGCATCGCGGGCACGACCGCGCTGTAATTCAGCAGCGGCTCGCCCATACCCATCATCACCACGTTGGTGACGACCCGTTCGGCCTTGCCGTTCGGACCGGGTGCGCGACCCAGCGACGCACGCAGCGCAAACTCGGCCATCCGGAGCTGACCGATGATTTCGGCTGTCGACAGGTTGCGGGAGAAGCCCTGCTTGCCCGTCGAGCAGAAGCGGCAGTTGACCGCACACCCGGCCTGCGACGACACGCACAGCGTGCCGCGCGTCTCTTCCGGAATGAAAACGGTTTCGACCGCATTGCCGTTTCCGACGTCGATCAGCCACTTGCGCGTGCCGTCGGTGGAAACGTGATCGCTGACGATATCGGGCATCACGATCGACGCGCGGCCCTTGAGCTTTTCTCTCAGGGACTTCGCGAGATCGGTCATGCCGTCGAAATCGCCGGCGTTGTACTGATGGATCCAGCGCTGCAACTGCTTGGCGCGGAACGGCTTCTCGCCGAGGCTGCCGCAGTACGCGACAAGACCCTCGGCATCGAAGTCGAGAAGATTGACGGAAGTTTCGCTCGTCATGATGTGCTGCCTTGCCGCGTGCGCTGAATCCTGCCTACTTGTTGCCAGCCAGGGCTTAGCGCGAGTAGACGTTCATTTCCGGGAAGAAGAACGCGATTTCGACCGCAGCCGTTTCGGCAGCGTCCGAGCCGTGCACGGCGTTCGCGTCGATGCTGTCGGCGAAGTCGGCGCGGATCGTGCCCTTTTCCGCCTTCTTCGGATCCGTCGCGCCCATCAGGTCGCGGTTCTTCAGGATCGCGCCTTCACCTTCCAGAACCTGGATCATCACCGGGCCCGAGATCATGAAATCGACGAGGTCCTTGAAGAACGGACGTGCTGCGTGAACTGCGTAGAACTTCTCTGCGTCCGCACGCGACAGGTGTGCCATGCGCGATGCGACGATCTTCAGGCCGGCGCCTTCGAAACGGCTGTAGATCTGGCCGATCACGTTCTTTGCCACCGCATCCGGCTTGATGATCGACAGGGTGCGCTCGATTGCCATAAAAACTCCAAGAAATTAAGAAGTTACAGGTTCAAATGAATCCGCTATTGTAGCACGATCCCGTGTATCATTGCGATTGAACCCTTACACGAGCGAAAGGTTCCAATTCCATATGTTTTTTGCGCCGCCCGGCATTGAAACCTCGCGGCACGGAACGTATCTTAGCCATAGCTGCTCCGGTTTGCTGCGCCGCACACCGCGCGCGCCGAACCGGCCCCGGACGCCCACGCGTTCAATGTTAGGAGAAACCATGAACGACTATCCGTACAATTTCGGCCGCGGCGGCTCCGTCAGCACCGCGGAGGTTCGCAATCGCGTGCTGCGGAACACGTACTGGCTGCTCGCGCTGTCGATGGTGCCGACGGTGCTGGGGGCATGGGTCGGCGTCGCGACGGGCTTCTCGCTGTTCGCGGCCACGAGCCCGATGATGAGCCTGCTCGCGTTCTTCGCAATCGCGTTCGGCTTCATGTTCGCGATCGAGCGGACGAAAAACAGCGCAGCCGGCGTGTTCGTGCTGCTCGGCTTCACGTTCTTCATGGGCCTGATGCTGTCGCGCCTGCTGAGCTTCATCCTCGGCTTCTCGAACGGACCGTCGCTGATCATGCTCGCGTTCGGCGGCACCGGCATCATCTTCGCCGCGATGGCGACGATCGCCACGGTCAGCAAGCGCGACTTCTCCGGGCTCGGCAAATGGCTGTTCATGGGCGTGATCGTGATCCTGCTGGCGTCGGTCGCGAACATCTTCCTGCAACTGCCGGCGCTGATGCTCACCGTGTCGGTGCTCGCGATCGCGATCTTCTCGGCCTACATGCTGTTCGACGTCCAGCGCGTCGTGAACGGCGGCGAGACGAACTACATCTCGGCCACGCTCGCGATCTACCTCGACCTGTACAACGTGTTCACGAACCTGCTCGCGCTGCTCGGCATCTTCGGCGGCAACCGCAACTGACGTTCGCCGTACCCGATGAAAAAACCGGCCCTCGGGCCGGTTTTTTTACTTCCGCCGCCCGCTCAGTCGCGCTCGAACAGCGCGATCGATTCGACGTGCGACGTATTCGGGAACATGTTCACGACGCCGGCGCCCTTCAGCCGGTAGCCGGCCTCGTGCACGAGCAGGCCTGCGTCGCGTGCGAGCGTCGACGGGTTGCACGACACGTAGACGATGCGCTTCGGCAGCGGGCCTTCGCCGCTCTGCGCGATTTCGGCCAGCGCCTTCGACACCGCGAGCGCGCCTTCGCGCGGCGGGTCGATCAGGAACTTGTCGAAGGCGCCGAGCGCACGCAGGTCGTCGCCCGTCACCTCGAACAGGTTCCGGCACGCGAACGTCGTGTGGCCGTCGACGCCGTTCTCGCGCGCATTCGCGAGCGCGCGGGTCGTCAGCGTCTCGCTGCCTTCGATGCCCATCACCTCGCGCGACAGCCGCGCGAGCGGCAGCGTGAAGTTGCCGATCCCGCAGAACAGGTCGAGCACGCGATCGTCGCGCGACGGCGCGAGCAGGCGCAGCGCGCGACCCACCAGCACGCGGTTGATCTGATGGTTGACCTGCGTGAAGTCGGTCGGCTTGAACGGCATGCGGATGCCGAACTCCGGCAGCGTATAGTCGAGCGGCACGTCGAGCGGATAGAACGGCGTCACCGTGTCCGGGCCCTTCGGCTGCAGCCAGAACTGCACCTTGTGCTCGTCGGCGAACGCGCGCAGCAGCGCCTCGTCGTCCGCATTGATCGGCTCCAGCACGCGCAGCACCAGTGCCGTGACTTGCGAACCGACCGCGAGCTCGATCTGCGGCATCCGGTCACGGATCGACAGCCCCTCGACCAGCCGGCGCAGCGGCACGAGCATCGCCGACACGTGCGGCGGCAGCACTTCGCAGCTCGTCATGTCGGCGACATAGCTGCTCTTCTTTTCATGGAACCCGACCAGCACGCCGCCCTTCTTCGCGACGTTGCGCACGGTCAGGCGCGCACGATAACGGTAGCCCCACGACGGGCCGTGGATCGGCGCGAACATCGTCTCGGCGCGCAGCTTCGACAGGTGCCACAGGTTGTCCTCGAGCACGCGCTGCTTGATCGCGACCTGCGCGCGCATGTCGAGGTGCTGCATCGAGCAGCCGCCGCACGTGCCGAAGAATGCGCACTTCGGCTGCGTGCGCAGCACGCTCGGGCGCAGAATGTCGACGACGGTCGCCTGCTCGTAGCTCGGCTTGCGACGGTAGCTCGAATAGGTCACGCGCTCGCCGGGCAGCGCACCCTCGACGAAGATGACCTTGCCCGGCGTGCCGTCCTCGGTCGCCGTGCGGCCGACACCGCGCGCTTCCATGTCGAGCGATTCGATCTCGAGAACCGGGGCAGGCCCGGGCGCGACGGGCGCATTTTTCGATTTGCGCGCAGAAGTGGGGACGGCTTCGGACACCAGCTTTTCCTGACAAAACGTTGAAGAAGGCGAGATTGTAGACGACGAAAGCCCGCGTCGCCCGCTTTCGTGGCGCAAGCGTCGATACTGACGCCTCTGCCGCGCCGCGTCATGCGGGAACGACCTGCAGGCCGCCCGCCGCAGGCCCGCATGCGCGGCCTCTCGCGAACTCAGCCGGCGGCACACGTTCTGCTCACGACAGACTCAGGAGATTCGGGAGACTCGACCATGCGACTGATCGACTGGAACATCCAATGGGGTCGGGACGCGGACGGCGTCGTCGACCTGCCGCGCACGATCGCCGCCGCTCGCCGGCTTGGCGACTTCGACGTGCTGTGCCTGCAGGAAGTCACGCGCGGTTTCGGCGCACTGCCCGGCCAGCCCGGCCCCGACCAGTTCGCCGAACTGGCGGCGTTGCTGCCCGGTTATACGATCGTCGAAGCGGTCGGCGCCGACCTGCCGCCGCTCGAACCCGGCGCACCGCGCCGCCAGTTCGGCAATGCGGTCGCGACCCGGCTGCCGATCGGGCGCGTGCTGCGCCAATTGCTGCCGTGGCCGGCAGACGCCGACGCGCCTTCCATGCCGCGCGTCGCTCTCGACGTCGAACTGGTGTTACCGTCGGGTCGGCTGCGGGTCGTCACGACGCATCTGGAATTCTATTCGGCGCGCCAGCGACTCGCGCAGGTCGACGCATTGCACGCCCGGCACCGCGAAGCGTGTGCGCATGCGGACCAGCCTGCGCCGGCCGAAAATGCCACGGGGCCGTTCAGCGAGACCGTCCAGCCGCGTGATGCCATCCTCTGCGGCGACTTCAACAGCGCGTTCGGCAGCGACGCGTACCGGCGCATGCTCGAGCCGATCGCCGACGCACCGTCGTTCGTCGATGCGTGGATCGCCCGGCACCCGGGCCGCACGCCGCCGCCGACCGCCGGCGTCTACGACACGGCGCAATGGTCCGACGGGCCGCTCGCATGCGACTTCGTGTTCGTGACCGATACGCTGCTGGCGCGCGTCACGCGCTGCGAAATCGACGGCGACGCGCGCGAATCGGATCACCAGCCGGTCGTGCTCGAACTCGATCGAAATTGATCGCGGCCGCCATGCGGGCCGCCCGCGTCACGCGTCGAAACCGGCCAGGTATTCGGCCCAGTGCGACGCGGGCTCCTGCGCGAGCGAATTCTTCACGAGCAGGATCTCGTCCGCATATTCGCTCGGCGTCAGGCCGCCGCGCATCAGCTGGAACCGGCAATACAGCAGGTAGGTATTGACGACGTCCGTTTCGCAATAGTTGCGGATTTCCTCGATCCGGCCATCCTGGAACGCCGGCCACACCTGGCTGCCGTCCATTCCGAGCTTGCCCGGGAAGCCGCACAGCTTCGCGAGCGCGTCGAGCGGCGCATTCGCGCGCGCCTGATACATCGCGAGCACGTCCATCAGGTCGGTGTGCCGCGAGTGATAACGCGAGATGTAGTTGTTCCACTTGAACTCGCGGTCGTCTTCGCCCAGATCCCAGTAGCGCGTCGCGGGGATCCCGTGTACGAGCGCACGGTAATGGAGCACCGGCAGATCGAAGCCGCCGCCGTTCCACGACACGAGCTGCGGCGTGTATTTCTCGATCACGCGATAGAACGACTGGACCAGCGTCGCCTCATTGTCCTGGGGTGTGCCCAACGACCGAACGCGGAAACCGTTGTTGTCGCGGAACACGCAGGAGATCGCCGCGATGCGCTGCAGGTGATGCGGCAGGAAATCGCTGCCGGTCTTCTCGCGGCGCGCGGCGAACGCATGTTCGGCCACCGCGGCATCGTCCAGTGTCGCGGGCAGGTCTTCAAGACGGCGAATGCCGTCGACATCGGGAATGGTCTCGATGTCAAAAACGAGAATCGGTGTCATCAGTTACAGAACGGCGTCCTTGCGCACGCCATTGGAGGCAAAGAACCGCTTGAGGCGCACCAGCGCTTCCTGCTGGATCTGCCGCACGCGCTCGCGCGTGAGCCCCATCTCGTCGGCCAGCTCCTCGAGCGTGGCCGGTTCGATGTGGTTCAGGCCGAAGCGGCGCTCGATCACGTGCCGATGCTTGTCGGACAGCCGCGACAGCCATGCGCGCGTGAGCGTCTCGAGTTCGCGGTGCTGCACCTCCGCGTCGGGCGACTGGCTCTGGTCGTCGGGCAGCAGGTCGAGCAGGCTGCTCGCGGGATCGAGATCGAGCGGCGCGTCGAGCGACGCGGTGTGCTCGTTGAGCGCGAGGATGTCGGTGACTTCCTCGGCGGTCTTGCCGGTGAGATAGGCGATGTCGTCGATGCTGGCTTCACGGCGCTCGGCCGCCTCGCCCGTCGACATCGAATTCTTTTCGAGGTGGCGCTTCGCGCGCAGCACCTGGTTCAGTTCGCGGATCACGTGCACGGGCAGACGCACGGTGCGAGCCTGGTTCATGATCGCCCGTTCGATGCTCTGCCGGATCCACCACGTCGCGTAGGTCGAGAACCGAAAGCCACGCGTCGGATCGAATTTCTCGATCGCGTGCATCAGGCCGAGGTTGCCCTCCTCGATCAGGTCGAGCAGCGGCACGCCGCGGTTCAGGTAACCCTTCGCGATACTGACGACGAGACGCAGGTTGCGCTCGATCATCACCTGCCGCGCCTCGAATTCGCCGGCCTTCGCAAGACGCGAATAGCGCTGCTCCTCCTCGACGGTCAGGAGCGGCTTCACGCTGATACGGTTCAGGTAATGCTGGATCGTGTCGGCCGTGAGTTCGGCCTGCAGCAATGCGCGGAAATCGTCGACGTCGGGCGCGGCTTCCGCCCGACCTTCGTGCTCGTCGTCGCCGTCCGCTTCGGCGTCGCGTGCCTCGAGATCGCGTTCGTTTTCCGCGACGTCGTCTTCGTCGTCCGTCGAAGCGCCAGCTCGCTCCACCGATGCTTGCGTGGCACGACTGATCTTCTCAGATTCGGCTTGCGGCTCGTGGCGCTTCGATTTCGGCATGGTCGTCTCGGTTATTGAGGCGGCAAATACTTCAGCGGATCGACAGGTTTACCCTGCCGGCGAACCTCGAAATGCAGCATCACGCGGTCGGCATCGCTATTACCCATCTCGGCGATCTTCTGCCCCTTCGTTACCGCGTCCCCCTCTTTTACCATCAAAGCGCGATTGTGTGCATACGCCGTGAGGTAAGTTGCATCGTGTTTGATGATAATGAGGTTGCCATAGCCACGCAGGCCGTTGCCCGAGTAGACGACGCGGCCGTCGGCCGCCGCCTTCACGGCCTCGCCGGACGTGCCGCCGATATTGACGCCCTTGTTCTTCGCGTCGTCGAAACCGTTCAGCACCGGACCGCGCACGGGCCATGCGAACGTCACGGGGCCGCTCGGCGCGGCTGCCGTATCGCTCGATGCGGCGGCAGCCGGCGGCGTGCTCGCGGACGACGAGCCCGCGGCCGGCGTCGCGGGACCGCTGCTGAGCGGCGCGGTCGCGACGGCGGCGCCGGTGATCGGTGCGGCAGCCGGCGAGCCGGCAAGCGCGGCACCGCCCGGCGGCGCGACACGCAGCAGCTGGTCGACTTCGATCTGATTCGGGTTCGCCAGGTTGTTCCAGGTGGCGATGTCGCGATAGTTCTGCCCGTTCTCGAGCGCGATCCGGTACAGCGTATCGCCCGGTTTCACACGGTAGAAGCCGGGCGGCGGCGGGCCGAGCGGCACTGCGGGCTGCGCGGCGGCGGTCGTGCCGAGCGATCCGGAGCGGTCGACGACGGGCGCGTTGTCGAGCCGCGTCGCACAGGCGGCCAGCAGCGTGGAGAACGCAGCCACACAGATCGCGCGCTGGGCGAACGTGAGCGGTTCCCTGGTTCGGTTGTTTTGCATCGCGCGCAACATACTCATCGGTTTCAAATCACTCCGGATTTTAAAGGGACAAAGAAAACGCGATCAAGCCGGGACTCCCGCCATTGCGCGTGCGCGACGCGCTCGACGAGCGTGAGCACCTGAGGCTGCCCGCTCTGCGCGCCGACCGGCGCGACGAGCCGCCCGCCGATCGCGAGCTGCTCGAGCAGCGCCTGCGGCACGTCGAGCCCCGCCGCCGCGATCACGATCGCGTCGAACGGGCCCGCGGACGGCAGGCCGACACGCCCGTCGCCGTAATGCAGACGGATGTTCGGCACGCGCAGCGGCCGCAGGTTCAGCTTCGCGCGCTCGTAGAGCGGCTTGATGCGTTCAATCGAATACACGTCGCGTGCCACGTGACTCAGCACCGCGGCCTGGTAGCCGCAACCGGTGCCGATCTCGAGGACGCGCTCGAGCGTGCGGCCGGCCATCGCGAGCTCGATCATGCGCGCGACGACCGACGGCTTTGAAATCGTTTGCTGGTGGCCGATAGGCAACGCGGCATCCTCGTACGCCTGCGTCGCGAGCCCGGGATCCACGAACAGGTGGCGCGGCACCGCGGCCATCGCATCCAGCACGCGCGCGTCGGTCACGCCGTTCGCGCGCAGGCGTTCGACCATGCGCTCGCGCACACGTTCCGACGTCAACGCGAATGCACCGGCCGGCGCGACGCTCGGCGCCGCCGGCTTCGGCATCGCGGGCTTCAGCGCGGTCGGCTTCGGTGCGCTCGCCGGCTTCGCGGCGGCCGCACCGGGCACCGTGCGCGCGACGCCCGCCTTCACCGCCACCGGCTTCAGCACGGCAGCGGGCTTGTCGACGGCCTTCGGCACCGCGCTCGCCGCATGGCGTTCACCGGCCCGGCCCTCCGATTTGCGTGGCGCTCGCTTGAGATCTTCGAGCGCGAGCGGGAACCGCTTCGCGCGCTCGCCGCTCATGAAGCCCGCCCTCCTGCGCGCGCCCATTCGCGCGTTGCAGGCAGCATTTGCGTATGCGTGAGATCGAGCTGCAGCGGCGTGATCGAGACGAAACCGTTTGCGACGGCGTGGAAATCGGTGCCTTCGCTCGCGTCCAGCGCCGCGCCTGCGGCGCCGATCCAGTAGACCGGCTCGCCGCGCGGGTCGGTCTGGCGAATCACCGGCTGGGACGGGTGACGCTTGCCGAGGCGCGTGACCTGCCAGCCTTTCAGTTCGTCGTACGGCAGATTCGGGATATTGACGTTCAGCAGCGGCTGACCGGGCAGCGGATGCGCGAGAAAGTGCTCGACGATTTCCGCGGCGACGCGCGCCGCATCCGCCAGATGCGCCCAGCCCTTGTCGGCCAGCGAAAACGCGATGGCCGGCACGCCGAACATGATGCCTTCGGTGGCGGCCGCAACTGTCCCTGAATAGAGCGTGTCTTCGCCCATGTTCTGGCCGTTGTTGATCCCGGACACGACGAGGTCGGGCCGCGCGTCGGCCATCCCGGTCAGCGCGACGTGCACCGAATCGGTCGGTGTGCCGTTCACGTAGAAGAAACCCGTATTCGTCGCGCGCTGCACCGACAGCGGCCGCGACAGCGTCAGGGAATTCGACGCGCCGCTGCAATTCTGCTCGGGCGCGATCACCGTGAGGTCGGCAAGCGGCTGCAGCGCGTCGCTGAGCGCGGCGAGACCGGGGGCGAGATAGCCGTCGTCGTTGCTGAGTAGGATTCGCATCCGGCGATTGTAACCGAGGAAAGATGGCGCGAGAGCGACAGTCCGGCGGGTGCGGACAGGCCCGCACGCACGACGCGCGCGCGGTGCGCCGTCGCATCGCGCGGCGGCGTTTGCAGGTTCGGGAAAACGCGGTGCCGCCCGGGTTTTCCCCTCGAAGGGCCGCCGTGACGAGATGCCCGTTCGGCAAACCTGACGCGCAGCGTCGAGTGCGCGGCGCTCAGATCGCGCCGGCCTCGCGCAGCGCGGCGATCGCCTGCGCGTCGTAGCCGAGACTGTGCAGCACCTCGTCCGTATGCTCGCCGAGTTCCGGCCCGAGCCAGCGTGTTTCGCCCGGCGTGCCGGACAGCTTCGGCGTGATGTTCGGCAGCGGAATGTCGGTGCCGTCGGCCAGCTTGAAACGCTGGATCATCTGCCGCGCGATGAACTGCGGATCGGTGAACATGTCGGCGGCGCTGTAGATGCGCCCGGCCGGCACGTCGGCCGCGTTGAGCACGGCCAGCGCGTCGTCGATCGTGCGCGGCGCGAGCCACGCGGCGATCGCGTCGTCGATCTCCTGCGTGCGCGGCACGCGGCCGTCGTTGCGAGCGAGCGCGGGATCGTCGGCGAGGTCGTCGCGTTCGATCGCCTTCATCAGCCGCTTGAAGATCGGGTCGCTGTTGCCGCCGATCACGATGCTGCCGTCGCGGCACGCGTAGGTGTTCGACGGCACGATGCCCGGCAGCGACGCGCCGGTACGCTCGCGCACCATCCCGTACACGCCGTACTCGGGCACCACGCTTTCCATCATGTTGAACACCGCTTCGTACAGCGCAACGTCGACCACCTGCCCCGCGCCGCCGTTCACGTTGCGGTGGTGGAGCGCCATCATCGCGCCGATCACGCCGTGCAGCGCGGCGATCGAGTCGCCGATCGAGATGCCGATGCGCGGCGGCGGCAAATCGGGATAGCCGGTGATGTGGCGCAAGCCGCCCATCGATTCGGCGATCGCGCCGAAGCCGGGCCGGTCGCGGTACGGGCCGGTCTGCCCGTAACCGGACAGGCGCACCATCACGAGCCCGGGGTTGTCGGCCGACAGCACGTCGTAGCCGAGCCCGAGCTTCTCGAGCAGGCCCGGGCGGAAGTTTTCGATCACGATGTCGGCCTCGCGCGCGAGTTGCCGCGCGATCGCCTTGCCGGCATCGGATTTCAGGTTGAGGGTGACCGATTTCTTGTTTCGTGCCTGGACCGACCACCACAGCGACGTGCCGCCCTGCTCCGGATGCAGCTTGCGCCACTTGCGCAGCGGGTCGCCGCCGTTCGGATCCTCGATCTTGATGACTTCCGCGCCGAATTCGGCAAAGAGGCGCGACGCGAACGGCCCCGCGATCAGCGTCCCGAATTCGAGCACTTTGACGCCCGCGAGCGGGCCCTGGCTGGTGCTCATGTGTCTCCCTGGCATGAGGAACGGCGCCGCCGGCCGGCGGCGCCCGGCTTACATCGTGCGGCGGTCGAGCATCGCGCGGGCGATGGTGCCCGCGTCGACGTATTCGAGTTCGCCGCCCACCGGCACGCCGCGCGCGAGGCGCGTGACCGCGAGCCCGCGCGCCTTCAGCGTCTGGCCGAGGTAGTGCGCGGTGGCTTCGCCCTCGTTCGTGAAGTTGGTCGCGAGCACGACCTCCTTGACGACACCGTCGGACGCACGCCGCACGAGGCGGTCGAAATGGATTTCCTTCGGGCCGATCCCGTCGAGCGGGCTCAGCCGCCCCATCAGCACGAAATACAGCCCGCGGTACGTCATCGTCTGCTCGAGCATGATCTGGTCGGCCGGCGTCTCGACGACGCACAGCAGCGTCGGATCACGCTCCTCGTCGCTGCACACCTCGCAGATCTGCGCCTCCGTGAAGGTATTGCACTTCTCGCAGTGCTGCAGGTGCTCGGTCGCGAACAGCAACGACCGGCCGAGCCGTTCCGCGCCCTCCCGATCGTGCTGCATCAGGTGGTACGCCATGCGTTGCGCGGATTTCGGCCCGACGCCGGGCAATACGCGCAACGCTTCGACGAGCGCGGACAGGGCGGACGGCTGTTTCATACGGCGGCTGAAAGCTGAACGGAGGCTGCGCTCAGAACGGCAGCTTGAAACCCGGGGGCAGCGGCAGGCCCGACGTCATGCCGCTCATCTTTTCCTGCGACGTCGCCTCGGCCTTGCGCACCGCATCGTTGAACGCGGCCGCGACCAGATCCTCGAGCATGTCCTTGTCGTCCGCGAGCAGGCTCGGGTCGATCGCCACGCGACGCACTTCGTTGCGGCAGGTCATCGTTACCTTGACGAGGCCGGCACCCGACTGCCCTTCGACTTCGATCTGCGCAAGCTGCTCCTGCATCTTCTTCATGTTTTCCTGCATTTGCTGCGCTTGCTTCATCAGTCCGGCGAGGTTGCCTTTCAACATGGGAATACTCCTTCTTGATCGTGTGAAAACCGGCACGCGGCGCGTGCCGGTCAATGTGTGCGGGCGTGATTGTGCCTGTCGCAGTGCGATTCGTTCAATGCAGCGTCGGCGGCGTGCCGTCCGGCGCCGGATCGGCGAGCGGCCGCACCGAGCCTTCGACGATACGCGCGCCGAAGTCACGCACGAGCTGCTGGACGAACGGATCGCCATGGATGTCCTGTTCTGCCTCGCGCTGGCGTGCCGCACGTGCAGCCGCATCGAGTGCCGCCGCGGTGCGCCGCGCGGGCCCGACCTCGACCGCGACCTCGACGGCCTTGCCGAGCGCATCGGCCAGGGCCGCCTTCAGTTTCGCGACCTGGGCGGCGTCCGCATACTGCGGCACCGGCACGGACAGTTTCAACGTCGTCGCGTCGACGGCCGTCAGCTCGCTGTTGAATGCAAGCTGATACGCGACGCCCTTCAGCGGCAACCGCGCGGCCAGCGCCGGCCATTCGCCGTCGAAGCCGACCGGGTCGAGCGCGATCGCGGGCGGCAGCGGGCGCGTGTCGACCGGCGCGGACGGACGGGCCTCCACTGCCTTCGGCGCAATGCGCACGTCGTCGGGGCCGCTGTCGAACACGGGCACGAAGCCGTCGTCCGCCGCACCGCCGAACATCTCGTCGGCGCTGAGCGGCACGTATTCGTCCGGCGGAATGTCTTCCCACGGCGGCGGGGCCTGGCGCGTGTCGGCAACCTGCGGCGCGCGGGCCGCCGCACGCGGCGTCGGTACCTGCACGGCAGGACGTGATGCCGCCGGCTTTTCGACGGCCGGCTGGGCCGCCGCCGGCTTGGGCGCGGCGCCCGCACGCGCGCGGTCGGACGACACGCGCATGCCGGCGTTGCGCAGCACGTCGAGTGCGGCAGCTGCACCGCCGCGGGCAGACGGGCGCGCGGCGGGTTCGGCCGGCGCAGCACGCGGCGCCGGTTCGGCAGGCAGCGCAGGTTCGTCGTTGCGCTTGGCGGCGGCAACCGGCGGTTCAGGTTCGTTGCGGACAGCCGGCGGTGCATCGCTCGGCGGTACCGCCTGAGGTGCCGGGATCGCTTGCGGCTGCGGTGCGGCCGGCGCTGCGGTCGCAGCCGATGTTGCCGCGGATGCAGATTCAGATGCCGGTGTCGAAACAGCCTTCACTGCCGACGCAATCGCCGCATCGTCGGACTGGACCGCTGCCGGACGCGCAGCGGGCGCAGCCGCTTGCGGACGTGCGGCCGCCACGGCTGCCGGCTGCGGCGCCGACGACCTGGGTGCCGCAGCCGACGCAACGGCAGCGGCCGCACGCGGCGCGGATGCTGGTGCAGGCACGGCACGCGGCACGGCAGGCTGACCTCCCGGCGCACTGCCGGCGCCGACGGCCGGCTCGAACGCGAGCATCCGCAGCAACGTCATGGTGAAGCCGGCGTATTCGTCCGGCGCAAGGCCGAGCTCCGCGCGCCCGACCGTCGCGATCTGATAGAACAGCTGAACCTGCTCGGGGCTCAGCGTCTCCGCGAAGCGGCGCAGATCGGCCGCTTCCGGCCATTCGTCGAGCACCGACCCCGGCGCGAACTGCGCCCAGGCGATCCGGTGCAGCAGGCTGGCGAGATCCTGCAGCGCGGTGGAAAAGGACAGGCTGCGCAGCGACATCTCGTCGGCGATCGCGAGGATCTCCGGGCCGGCGCCGGCCGCGAGCGCATCGAGCAGGCGCACCATGTAAGTCTGGTCGAGCGCGCCGAGCATGCCCGACACCGCCGATTCGGTCACTTCGTTCGCCGAGTACGCGATCGCCTGGTCGGTCAGCGACAGCGCATCGCGCATGCTGCCCTGCGCGGCGCGCGCGAGCAGACGCAGCGCCTGCTGCTCGAACGAGATCCGCTCTTCGCCGAGGATCCGTTCGAGGTGCGACACGATGTGCCCGGCCGGCATCTGCTTCAGGTTGAACTGCAGGCAGCGCGACAGGACGGTGACGGGAATCTTTTGCGGATCGGTGGTCGCGAGGATGAACTTGACGTGCGGCGGCGGCTCCTCGAGCGTCTTCAGCATCGCGTTGAACGCGTGGTTCGTCAGCATGTGCACTTCGTCGATCATGTAGACCTTGAAGCGCGCATCGACGGGCGCGTACACCGCGCGCTCGAGCAGCGCGGCCATTTCGTCGACGCCGCGGTTGCTCGCGGCATCCATTTCGACGTAGTCGACGAAGCGGCCTTCGTCGATCTCGCGGCACGCGCGGCACACGCCGCACGGCTGCGACGTGACGCCGGTTTCACAGTTGAGCGCCTTCGCGAAGATCCGCGACAGCGTCGTCTTGCCGACGCCGCGGGTTCCGGTAAACAGATAGGCGTGATGGAGACGCCCGCCGTCGAGCGCGTGCGTGAGCGCCCTGACGACGTGCTCCTGGCCGACGAGCGAAGCGAAATCCTTCGGACGCCACTTGCGTGCGAGAACTTGATAGGTCATCGGGAAATTGTATCAGTAACGCTGCGTCGCGCCGACACGCGAAACGGTGCGGAAAACGAGCAAGACGCAGGTAAAACGGAGAATGACGCAGAAATAAAAAACGCCCGGCGAACGGGGCGAGAGGAAAGGTGACGAGCCCGACCCTCGGCACTGGCAGAAAACGATTGTGGCTGCTTCGTTCCCGACCTGACCAGGTTCACCGCCCCACCATGCGAGGAGGCCCGTCACGGCATATTCTATCACCGCTTCCGGCCAAATGCGACCGTTTGTTCGCAACAATGCGCACGATCGAGCGAACCGGCGCGCGTACGGGCCCGTCGATCCGGCGCGAACAGGCGCGAACAGGTGGACGGATTCCGCGATAGAGACCGTGACTCTTGTATTTTGCGAGGCGGCCTCCACGTTCGGATCACAACGGTCGAACGGCGCGTCGTACCCCTACTCGCGTAGCGGCTACTATCGCCGCCCGCAGCAGATAGCAATTTAGGCTAATATGACGCCCGAACGACCCGCGAGCCGCGCCAAGCAGCGCTTACGCCCCTCCTTCCGGGGAGCGGAGTGACCTGCCGCAGCGGCCGGCAGCCGACAGGCCGCCGGAGCGCCGCAACGCGCCAAGCAGGCAGTCCCCGAACCGTAAGAGGTATTGACCCAATGAGCGAACAGATCAAACACATCAGCGACGCATCGTTCGAACAGGACGTCGTCAAATCCGACAAGCCCGTGCTCGTCGACTTCTGGGCCGAATGGTGCGGCCCGTGCAAGATGATCGCCCCGATCCTCGACGAAGTCGCGAAGGACTACGGCGACAAGCTGCAGATCGCGAAGATCAACGTCGACGACAACCAGGCAACGCCTGCGAAGTTCGGCGTGCGCGGCATCCCGACGCTGATCCTGTTCAAGAACGGCGCGGCCGCCGCACAGAAGGTCGGTGCGCTGTCGAAGTCGCAACTCACCGCATTCCTGGACAGCCACCTGTAATACCGGCCGTTCCGCGGACGTGTTGTCAACCGACAACACGTCCGCCGTCAAGCCGCTGATCGGCCGCTCAGGCGCGAATCGGCGTATGCTAGAATCAAAAAACGTCTACAAGACGCATTAAGTCTCAGAGCGCCTCCGCTCGCCCCTCCTCCCTTATTTCTTTTCGTCGCTTCTCCTCCCTGGCGGGTTCTCCGTATGCATTTATCCGAGCTCAAGTCTCTGCACGTGTCCGAACTGATCGAAATGGCCAATGGCCTGGAGATCGAAAACGCGAACCGCCTGCGCAAGCAGGAGCTGATGTTCGCCATTCTCAAAAAGCGCGCCAAGACGGGAGAGACGATCTTCGGCGACGGTACGCTCGAAGTGCTGCCGGACGGCTTCGGCTTCCTGCGCTCGCCGGAAATGTCGTACCTCGCGAGCACCGACGACATCTACATCAGCCCGTCGCAGATCCGCCGCTTCAACCTGCACACCGGCGACACCATCGAAGGTGAAGTCCGCACGCCGAAGGACGGCGAGCGCTACTTCGCGCTGGTGAAGGTCGACAAAGTCAACGGGCAGCCGCCCGAGGCCTCGAAACACAAGATCATGTTCGAGAACCTCACGCCGCTGCACCCGAACAAGCCGCTGTCGCTCGAACGCGAAATGCGCGGCGAAGAAAACGTCACGGGCCGCATCATCGACATGATCGCGCCGATCGGCAAGGGCCAGCGCGGCCTGCTCGTCGCGTCGCCGAAGTCGGGCAAGACCGTGATGCTCCAGCACATCGCACACGCGATCAAGCAGAACCATCCGGACGTCATCCTGTTCGTGCTGCTGATCGACGAGCGCCCCGAAGAAGTGACCGAAATGCAGCGCTCGGTCGCCGGCGAAGTGATCGCATCGACCTTCGACGAACCGGCCACGCGTCACGTGCAGGTCGCCGAAATGGTGATCGAGAAGGCCAAGCGCCTCGTCGAAATGAAGCACGACGTCGTGATCCTGCTCGACTCGATCACGCGTCTCGCACGCGCATACAACACCGTGATCCCGGCGTCGGGCAAGGTGCTGACGGGCGGTGTCGACGCGAACGCGCTGCAGCGTCCGAAGCGCTTCTTCGGTGCCGCGCGCAACATCGAGGAAGGCGGCTCGCTGACGATTATCGGCACCGCGCTGATCGAGACCGGCAGCCGCATGGACGACGTGATCTACGAAGAGTTCAAGGGCACCGGCAACATGGAAGTGCACCTCGAGCGCCGCCTCGCGGAAAAGCGCGTCTATCCGTCGATCAACCTGAACAAGTCGGGCACGCGCCGCGAAGAAATGCTGATCAAGCCCGAGATCCTGCAAAAGATCTGGGTGCTGCGCAAATTCATCCACGACATGGACGAAGTCGAGGCCATGGAATTCCTGCTCGACAAGATCCGCCAGACGAAGAGCAATTCCGAGTTCTTCGACCTGATGCGCCGCGGCGGCTGATCGCCCTCGCCCCGCACCGAACGGCCGCCCGCGCGTTTCGCCCGGCGGCCGTTTTTTCGCGCCAACCCGTACGTGAACGTACAGGTTGATCTATAATCGCGCCATCGTCCCGACCGAAGCCCCTGCCATCCCGATGCCGAACGACGCCTCCCCCTCGTTGCTGACCGTGAGCGACGCCGCGTCGCGGCTCGGCGTCACGCCGCGAACGCTGAAGTACTACGAAGAGCGCGGACTCGTCACGCCGTCGCGCAGCGGCGGCCGCTATCGCCTGTACGACGAAGCCGATCTCGAACGCTTCGCCCGCATCCTGCGGCTGCGCGCGCTCGGCTTTTCGCTGCACGGCATCACCGAGATGCTCAAGCGCCCGCTGGAAGAAACGGGAGACGGCCGGCGCCGCTATTCGGACGCATCGTTGCGCGAGATCCGCGCGGGGCTCGCCGAACAGATCGACACGCTCGATGAGCGGATCGCGGCCGTCCAGCGCGAGTTGAAGGAAGCGGTCGCGCTGCGCAAGGAACTGCAGCACGACATCGACTACGTCGAACGGCGCCTCGCCGGCGAAAACCCCGACGCGCTGATCGCGCAACGGCAGGCCGAGGCCGGCGCGCGGCGTACGCGCAAGGACCGTGAATGAACGTCGCGCCGGGTCGCTCGCCGCTCTGGAGCCGCGCGAACCTGCGCGCGGACCTGTTCCCGTGGGCGCTCGCGCTCGTCACCGGCATCGACTATTTCGACAACGCGGCCTTCTCGTTCTTCGCGAGCTACATCGCGGGCGGCGTCAACGCATCGCCCGACGAACTCGTGTGGTCGTCGAGCGCGTATGCGGTCACGGCCGTGCTCGGCATCCTGCAGCAGCAATGGTGGGTCGACCGGCTCGGGCATCGCCGCTACGTCGCCGGCTGCATGCTGATGTTCTCGTTCGGCGCGATCGCGGCCGCGCTCGCCGACACGTCGCTCGAACTCGCGTTCGCGCGCGGCTTCCAGGGCTATTTCATCGGCCCGATGATGGGTGCCTGCCGGATCCTGATCCAGGTCAGCTTCAAGCCGCAGGAGCGGCCGCCCGCCACGCGCGCGTTCCTGATCATGATCCTGCTCGGCAGCGCGCTCGCGCCGATCGTCGGCGGGCTGCTCGTCGCACATTCGACGTGGCGCGCGCTGTTCGCCTGCACCGCGCCCGCGGGCATCGCGTTCGCGATCCTCGCGCTGCTCACGCTCCCCGATTCCGGCAGGACGCCCGACGACGAACGCGGCTCCGGGCATTTCTGGCCATACGTCGTGTTCGCGCTCGCGCAAGGCGCGCTGCAGATCGTGCTGCAGCAGGTGCACTACCAGCTCTACAGCGGCTCGCCGATGCTGATCCTGCTGACGATCGCCGGCCTCGGCGCGCTCGCGTGGTTCGCCTATCACCAGTGGAACCATCCGACGCCGCTCGTGCGGCTGCACGCGTTTCGCGAACGCACGTTCCAGGTCGGGCTGCTGCTGTACATGTTCTATTACTACGAGTCGACGGGCTTCAGCTACCTGACGTCCCGCCTGCTCGAAGGCGGGCTCGGCTACCCGGTCGAGAACGCCGGGCGCCTGGTCGGCACGATGTCGCTGATCTCGGCCACCGCGCTGTTCGCCTACCTGCGCCATGCGAAGCGCGTCACGCACAAGAAGTGGTTCGTCGTGCCGGGGTTCGCGATCGCGGTCACGGCCGCGCTGTGGATGACGCGGATGACGCCCCAGGTCGGCGAGGCCGCGCTGATCGTCCCGCTGCTGCTGCGCGGGCTGTTGCTGCTGTTCATCGTGCTGCCGGTCGCGAACCTGACGTTCCGCATCTTCGCGATCGACGAATACACGCACGGCTATCGGCTGAAGAACATCGTGCGGCAATTGACGATCTCGTTCGCGACGTCGTCGGTGATCATCGTCGAGCAACACCGGCTGGCCCTGCACCAGACGCGGCTCGTCGAGCGCGCGAACGTGTTCGATCCGCTGTTCCAGCAGACCGTCGACGCCCTCACGCGCGGTTATGCGGCCGCCGGCCATGCACTGAACGACGCGCACGCCCTCGCGATCGCATCGATCGCGCGGATGGTCGCGCAACAAGCGTCGTTCCTCGCGTCGCTCGACGGTTTCTATTTCCTCGCGGGCGTCGCGCTGGTCGGCGGCCTGTTCGCGGCATGGCAAAAAGAGATCGATTGAGTTAAAAGACAGGCTTTGGATTTCCCCGCGCTGCTTCCATGCTCTCGAAACTGACCCGCTGGTTCGACGACCGCCGCCGCGACCGCGCGCTGCGCAGCCACCCGATTCCCGATGCGCTGTGGCAGGACACCGTCGCACGCCTGCCGTTCCTCGCTACGCTGACGCCCGCCGACCTGGGCCGCCTGCGCGAGCTGACGAGCCTGTTCATCGCGAAGAAATCGTTTTCGACCGCGCACGGGCTCGAGCTGACCGACGAGATGATCGTCGCGATCGCCGCGCAGGCGTGCCTGCCCGTGCTGAATCTCGATCTGTCGCTGTACGACGGCTGGGTCGGCGTCGTCGTGTATCCGGGCGAATTCGTGATCCGCAAGACCGTGCAGGACGAGGACGGCGTCGTCCATGAAGTCGAGCAGGACGCGAGCGGCGAAGCGTGGGAAGGCGGGCCGGTGATCGTGTCGTGGGAAGACGCGCAGATGACGGACGGCCGCGACGCGTACAACGTCGTGATCCACGAGTTCGCGCACAAGATCGACATGGTCAACGGCGAGGCCGACGGCTATCCGCCCCTCTTTCGCCGCTGGCACGCGCCGCACCTCGACGCGCAGGCGTGGGCCGACGTGTTCGAGCACGCGTACGACCAGTTCTGCGCGCGCGTCGATGCGGTGCCGGATCGCGCGTGGGCGCGCTTCGAGCGCGACTCGCTGATCGATCCCTATGCGGCCGATCACCCGTCGGAGTTCTTCGCGGTGTGCAGCGAGGCGCTGTTCGTGCGACCGCGCGCGTTCGAGTCCGAATTTCCGGAGCTCTACCGGCTGCTCGCCCGCTATTACCGGCAGGATCCGGCCCGCACGGGCGCCCTCGACGCGTGATGAAAATTATTCGTCAACCGTCTGATTTTCTGGCATAATCGCCGTTTTTCGACCTTAGGCAAGTGGCTCGCGCCGGGCTTGACGTCGGCTGAAATCGCGCAACTGTGTGCGGTCCGGCACGGCAAGCGGCGGGTTGGCTACCGCTCTCACCAAGGAACATCATGAAACCTGGCATTCACCCGGACTACCGCGAAGTCGTCTTCCAAGACATGTCGAACGGCTTCAAGTTCATCACGCGCTCGACGATCCAGACGCGTGAAACCATCGAACACGAAGGCAAGACCTACCCGCTCGCCAAGATCGAAGTGTCGTCGGAATCGCACTCGTTCTACACGGGTCAGCAAAAGATCATGGACACGGCAGGCCGTGTCGAGAAGTTCAAGAACAAGTTCGGCGTTCGCGCCAACGGCAAGGCGAAGTAAGCTTCGCACCGATCCGGTGGTTGCAACGCACCGGTACCGCACGAAAGGGCAGCCCAGGCTGCCCTTTTTTGTCGCCGCTCGCCGGGACAACGCCGCACGGCCGCCGGGCAATCGTCTGACGCGCAACGGCCGGCGCGTCTACAATGCCGGATGCTCGAATCCGCGCCGTCGGCGCATGACCGCACCGGCCGCCCGCTCATAACAAATCGCTCATCTGCATGAAGCCTGTCGTTCGCCTCACCGCCTCCGCCACGCGCGCGCTGCCGCGCTGGCTGCTGCTCACGCTCTGCCTCGTCTACGCGGCGTTCGGCCTGTTCGGCCGCGACCCGTGGAAGAACGAGGACGCGGCGGGCTTCGGCGTGATGTGGACGATGGCCACCGGCGGCTGGCACGACTGGCTGCTGCCGAATCTCGTCGGCAAGTTCATCACGACCGACGGGCCGCTCGCCTACTGGCTCGGCGCGCTGTCGATCCGCGCGCTGGCGCCGTGGGTCGACGCGAGCAACGCGTCGCGCGTCGACACGGGCGTGCTGTTCTGCGTCGCGTGCGCGTTCGTCTGGTACGCGGCCTATCTGCTCGGCCGGCGTGCGGAGGTCCAACCGTTCAAGTACGCATTCGGCGGCGAGCCGGAGCCGCGCGACTACGGCCGCACGCTCGCCGACGGCGCGCTGCTGGTCCTCGTCGCATGCTTCGGGCTCGCGGAGCGCGGCCACGAAACGACGCCGCAGCTCGCGCAGTTCGCGTGGATCGCGATGTTCGTGTACGGCATCGTGCGCGGCATCGACAAGCCGCTGCAGGGTGCGCTGTGGTGGGGCGCCGCGATCGGCCTCGTCACGCTGTCCGGCAACCCGGTGCTGGTCATCGCGCTGCTCGCCGGCACGGCCGCGCTGTGGCTCGTCACGCCGGAGATGCGCAACCTGCGCCTGCCGCTGATCGGCCTGCCGCTCGCGGCCGCGATCTTCGCGCTGTGGCCGCTCGCCGCCTTCCAGGCAGCGCCGGACGACGCCGCATGGTTCTTCAATCAGTGGATCCACGGCAGCCTGATGCGCTTCTCAGGCCCGCCGACCGCGGTGCTCGCGTATGCGGCAAAGAACCTGCCGCTGTTCACGTGGCCCGCGTGGCCGCTCGCGATCTGGGCCTGGTGGAGCTGGGCCGGCATGCGCCGCCGCGCGCACATCGCGATTCCACTGTCGGTCGTGGTGCCGCTCGTCGCGCTCGTGATCCTGCAGAGCCAGCAGTCGAACCGCATGTACATGCTGTTGCTGCCGCCGCTCGCGGTGCTCGCCACCTTCGCGCTGCCGACCCTCAAGCGCGGCGCGATCAACGCGTTCGACTGGTTCGCGGTGCTGAGCTTCACGATCCTCGGCACCTTCGTGTGGCTCGTGTGGCTCGCGTCGCTCACCGGCTTCCCGCATCCGCTCGCGCGCAACCTCGCGCGCCTCGTGCCGGGCTACGAACCGCACTTCAAGATCCTGTCGTTCGTCTGCGCGGTGATCGTCACCGTGTGCTGGTGCCTGCTCGCGCGCTGGCGCGTCTCGCGCCAGCCGAAGGTGCTGTGGCGCAGCGTCGTGCTGTCGGGTGCGGGCACCACGCTGATGTGGGTGCTGCTGATGACGCTGTGGCTGCCGATCGTCAACTACGGCCGGACCTACAGCGACGTCGCACAACAGATCGCGTCGCACCTGCCGAAAGACTATGAGTGCATCTCGCCCGTGCGGCTCGGCGATGCGCAGATCGCGACCTTCGCTTATTTCGGCGACATGCACTTCGAATTCTCGGGCGACTGCGACGTGATCCTGCGCCAGGACCGCTCCGACTTCGGCGAGCCGAGCGCGATGTCGCAATACGTGTGGCGTCTCGTATGGGAAGGCCGCCGCGTGGCCGACCGCGACGAGCGCTTCCGCCTGTACGAGCGCATCGAGCGGCCGGCGGCGCCCGTCAAGCGCCGTGGCCCGCGCCACCGGGCGGTCGATTGACGATGTTCGCCGACATCCGCCGGATCGTCGGCCTCGCGTGGCCGGTGCTCGTCGGCCAGCTCGCGATCATCGCGTTCGGCGTGATCGACACGGCGATGGTCGGCCGCTACTCGGCCATCGACCTCGCCGCGCTCGGGCTCGGTTCGTCGATCTACGTGTCGGTCTACATCGGGTTGACGGGCATCCTGTCCGCGCTGCAGCCGATCACCGGGCAGCTGTACGGCGCGCGGCGCTATGCCGAGATCGGCGAGGAAGTCCGCCAGGCGCTGTGGCTCGCGCTGATGCTCGCGGTGCCCGGCTTCCTGCTGCTGCATTTTCCCGAACCGCTGCTGCACATCGCCCACGCGCCGCCCGCGTTACACGACCGCACGGTCGATTACCTGCGAATCCTGTCGTACGGCCTGCCGGCGAGCCTCGTGTTCCGGATCTACAACGCGCTGACCAACGCGGCCGGCAAGCCGCGCCTCGCGATGATCCTGCAGGTCGGCGCGCTGCTGCTCAAGTTTCCGCTCAACGTGTGGTTCATCTTCGGCGGGCTCGGCGTGCCGGCCCTCGGCGGCCCCGGTTGCGGGCTCGCCAGTACGCTGATCAACTGGGCGCTCGCGTTGATCGGCTTCACGCTGCTCGCGAAGCTCGACGTGTTCTCGCCGCTTTCGATCTTCTCGCGCTTTTGCTGGCCCGTCTGGGCGCGCCAGAAGGCGATCCTGAAGCTCGGCGTGCCGATGGGCCTGTCGTACCTGATCGAGGTCACGTCGTACACGTGCATGGCGCTCTTCATCGCGCAGTTCGGCACGACGACGCTCGCCGGCCACCAGATCGCCGGCAACATCGGCGCGGTGCTGTACATGACGCCGCTGTCGATCGGGGTCGCGGCGTCGACGCTGGTGGCCCGCGCACTCGGCGCCGGCCGCCCGGACGAGGCGCGGCTGCTCGGCCGGCACAGCGTGATGCTCGCGTGCGGGATCGCGGCCGCGTACGGCGTGCTCGTGTTCACGCTGCGTCCGCTGATCGTCAGCGGTTACACGCCGAATCCGGCCGTGGCCGCCGCCGCGCTGCCGCTGGTCGCGATCGTCACCTGCTACCACTTCTTCGACGCGCTGCAGATCACGTCCGCCTTCGTGCTGCGCGCGTACAAGGTCGCGGTCGTGCCGACCGTGATCTATGCGGTCGCGCTGTGGGGCGTCGGACTCGGCGGCGGCTACGTGCTCGGCTTCGACGTCGGCGGCCTCGCCCCCGCCTGGCTGACCGGCGCGCGCGGCTTCTGGTTCGCGAACACGATCAGCCTGATGCTGGCGGGCGCGGGCCTCGCGCTCTACCTGCGCCGCGTCAGCCGCGCGCAACCGGCCGTCGGCGCATTTGGCGCATGACGCACGGCGTGCGGCCTACGCGTCCTCCAGCACGTCGGCCGCGTGGTACGAGGACCGCACGAGCGGTCCGGCAACGACTTCCCTGAAACCGAGCGCCAGCCCCTCGTCGCGCCACGCGGCGAACGCATCGGGGCTCACGTAGCGTCGCACCGGCAGATGGTGCGCGGACGGCGCGAGATACTGGCCGAGCGTCAGCACGTCGACCTCGTGCGCGCGCAGGTCGCGCAGCGTGTCCCGCACCTCGTCGTCGCACTCGCCGAGCCCGAGCATCAAGCCCGATTTCGTCACGAGCGTCGGCCGCGCGGCCTTCGCGTGCGCGAGCAGTTCGAGCGAGCCGCGATAGTCGGCGCCCGGCCGCGCCGCCCGATACAGCGACGGCACCGTCTCGATGTTGTGATTGAACACGTCCGGCCACGCCGACGACAACGCATCGAGCGCACGCGCGACGCGGCCGCGGAAATCGGGCGTCAGCACCTCGACGCCGATGCCCGGCACGCTCGCGCGCACCGCCGCGATGCAGGCAGCGAAATGCGCGGCGCCGCCGTCGCGCAGGTCGTCGCGATCGACCGACGTGATCACGACGTAGCGCAGCCCGAGCGCCGCGACCGCGGCCGCGAGCCGCGCG
Source organism: Burkholderia sp. BCC1988 (assembly GCF_905339895.1). Lineage (NCBI taxonomy): Bacteria > Pseudomonadati > Pseudomonadota > Betaproteobacteria > Burkholderiales > Burkholderiaceae > Burkholderia > Burkholderia sp. BCC1988. The sequence continues at coordinate 175,083 of NZ_CAJPHA010000013.1, read as the reverse complement.
GGCTCGTCGGGATCGAGCGGCTCGGGACGGCCGTGCGCGACGTCGCAGAACGGGCAGCGCCGCGTGCACAGCCCGCCCATGATCATGAAGGTCGCGGTGCGCTGCGCGAAGCATTCGCCGATGTTCGGGCACATCGCCTCCTCGCAGACGGAATGCAGCCGATGCTCGCGCAGCACGGCCGCCATGTCGGCGACCGCCCCGCTCATCATCGGCCGCGCCCGCAGCCACGGCGGCTTCGGCAGCGCCGCGCCGCCCGCGGGCTCGACGCGCACCGGAATGCGCGCGAGCTTGTCGCGGCTGCGCGCGCCCGGCTGGCCGAGCGCGGTGAGGCTGGGTCGTTCGAGCGCGGCGGTCATCGTCAGTCTCCGAGGAACGCGACGATCAGGCGGTTCACGTCGGCAGCCGCCTCCATCTGCACCATGTGGCCGCTGCCGGCAATCACCTCGGCACGCACGCCGTCCGGCAAGCCCTGCGCGTGCCGCGCCGGAATCACCTGGTCGTGCTCGCCCCAGATCACGAGCGTGCGCGGCGCGAGCGACCCGACGCGGTCGCGGAACACGCGCCGCTGGGCCGCACCGTCGAACGCGGCGCTCGCGATCTTCTCCAGCGCGGCCTGCACGCCTTCGAGCCGCTTGTACTTGACGAGATCCTCGACCAGTTGCCGCGTGACGAGCGCGTGGTCCGCGAACAGCGCGCCGAGGTGCGGCTTCAGCGTGTTGCGGCTGTTGCCGGCGACGAAGCCGTCGATGTAATCGCGGTTGATGTCGGCGCCGAGCCCAGCACTCGCGATCAGCGTCAGCGATGCGACGCGCTCCGGCGCGCTGTCGGCCAACGTCATCGCCACCGCGCCGCCCATCGAATGGCCGATCAGGTGCGCGCGCTCGATGTGCTGCGCATCGAGCAGCGCGAGCACCGCATCGGCCAGTTCGTCGAGGCTGCCGGTGTCGACTGCCTTGCCCGACTCGCCATGCCCCGGCAGATCGAGCGCCCAGACGGGCCGGTGCGCGGCGAGCTCCGCGTGGTTGAACAGCCAGTTGTTGAGGTCGCCGCCGAAGCCGTGGATCAGCACGGCGGGCGTGCCCGAGCCGTCGCCGAGCTTCAGGAACCGGACCGTGCGTCCGCCGATCTGCGCCTTCTCGGGCTGCGGGCCCGCCGCGTCGTCGGCGGCCGCGGCCGGCACGAAATCGCGCTGGAATTCGGCGATCGCCGCGTCGATATCGGCATCGCTCGCCTCGGCCGCGGCTACCACGCCGAGCAGCGCGCCGACCGGCAGCGTCTCGCCCTCCTGCGCGACCTGCCGGCGCAGCGTGCCGTCGAACGCGCACTCGACGCCCGACGAGATCTTGTCGGTCTCGACGTCGAGCACTTCGTCGCCCTTCGTCACGCGCTCGCCGATCGCCTTCAGCCAGCCGTTGACCTGCCCCTGCTCCATCGACAGCCCCCACTTGGGCATCGTGATCATGTGAATCGACATCGTGTCAGCTCCTGGTCTTGAGTACCGCCTGCGCGATCGCGTCGGCGGACGGGATGTAAAGGTCTTCCAGCACGCCGGCGAACGGCGCAGGCGTATGCGGCGCGGTGACGAGCTCGATCGGCGCCTTGAGCGTTCGGAACGCGCGCTGTGCGACGAGCGCGGCGATGTCGGTCGCGATCGAGCAGCGCGGGTTCGCTTCATCGACCACCACCACGCGCCCGGTGCGCGCCGCGCTTTCGAGGATCGTTTCCTCGTCGAGCGGCGACGTCGTACGCAGGTCGATCACGTCGACGTGAATGCCGTCCTTCGCGAGCTTCGCGGCCGCGTCGGTCGCGAGATGCACCATCCGGCCGTACGTGACGATCGTCGCGTCGTCGCCTTCGCGCACGACGTTCGCCTCGCCGAACGGAATCGCATAGGATTCCTCAGGTACGTCGCCTTCGCGCGTGTAGAGCAGCTTGTGTTCGAGGAAGATCACGGGATCGTTGTCGCGGATCGACTGGATCAGCAGCCCCTTCGCGTCGTAAGGCGTCGACGGGCACACGACCTTCAGCCCCGGAATGTGCGTAAACAGCGACGTGAGCATCTGCGAATGCTGCGCGGCCGCGCGCAGGCCCGCGCCGTACATCGCGCGGATCACGACCGGCGTCACGGCCTTGCCGCCGAACATGTAGCGGAATTTCGCGGCCTGGTTGAAGATCTGGTCGAAGCACACGCCCATGAAATCGATGAACATCAGCTCCGCGACGGGCCGCATCCCGCATGCGGCCGCGCCGACCGCCGCGCCGATGTAGCCGCCTTCCGACAGCGGCGTATCGAGCACGCGGCCCGGAAACTTGTGAAACAGCCCCTTCGTCACGCCGAGCACGCCACCCCATGCGTCGTCCTCGCCCGGCGCACCCGCGCCGCCCGCGTTGTCCTCGCCCATCACGATCACGCTGTCGTCGCGCGCCATTTCCTGCGCGAGCGCCTCGTTGATCGCCTGCGAATAAGTGATCTTCCTTGCCATGTCTGTCTCCTGGGATATTCGGTTCGCCGTGCCGGCTGCGCCGGCCGCTGGCGGCTATGTCAGAGCGCGCTCACGGGTACGACACGTACACGTCGGTCAGCAGGTCGACCGCGTCGGGCAGCGGCGCGGCCTTCGCCTGCGCGACCGCATCGTCGATCAGCGCCTTCACCTGCGCATCGACCGCGCGCAGATCGTCCGCCGTCAGCACCTCGGCACGCACGACGCGCGCTTCGAAATGCTTCAGGCAATCCTTCTCGTCGCGCAGCTTCTGCACTTCGCCCGGCGCGCGGTAGGTCTGCGCATCGCCTTCGAAATGGCCGAAGTAGCGCGTGAACTTCACCTCGACGAGCGTCGGGCCGCCGCCGTTGCGCGCGCGCGCAACGGCTTCGCCGAGCGCCTCGTGCACCGCGAAGAAGTCGAAGCCGTCGACGATCACGCCCGGCATCCCGAAGCCGTTCGCGCGGTCGGCGATGTTGTCGGTCGCGACCGACCAGCTCGACGACGTCGCTTCCGCATAGCCGTTGTTCTCGGCCACGAAGATCGCCGGCAGGCGCCACACCGACGCGAGGTTCATCGATTCGAAGATCACGCCCTGGTTCGACGCGCCGTCGCCGAAGAAGCACACGCCGACGCCGCCGGTCTTCTTGTGCTTGGCCGCGAGCGCCGCGCCGCACACGAGCGGGCCGCCCGCGCCGACGATCCCGTTCGCGCCGAGCATCCCCATCGCCAGGTCGGCGATGTGCATCGAGCCGCCCTTGCCGTGGCAGACGCCCGTCTTCTTGCCGTAGATCTCGGCCATCATCCCGTGCACGTCGACGCCTTTCGCGATGCAGTGGCCGTGCCCGCGGTGCGTGGTGGCGACGTAGTCTGCAAGTCCGAGATGCAGCATCGTGCCGACCGCGGAAGCCTCCTCGCCCGCGTACAGGTGAACGAAGCCGGGGATTTCGCCGGTCGCGAACTCGACGTGCAGGCGCTCCTCGAATTCGCGGATCGTGCGCATCAGCCGGTAGGCGTCCAGCAGCGTGTCCCTGCTGAGCTGTGTCGAAACGGTCATGTGTGTCTCCTGGATAGGTCTGACTGCGAATGCCGCCGCGGCAACGCCCCGGCGACGGATTGCACGGCGTGCGCCGTCAATGGAACGTGAAGCCGCCGTCGACGTTCACGGCCTGGCCGGTCACGTTGTCCATCGTCGCGAAGAACAGCGCGAGCCGGCCCATGTCTTCCGGCGTCTGCGCGCGGCCCTGCGGGATCAGCGTCAACTGGTGCCGCTGCCACGATTCCTCGACCGATTCGCCGTCGGTCTTCCATTCGTCGGACAGCCGGTCCCACATGTAGGTACGGACGATGCCGGGGCAGATCGCGTTGACGGTCACCCCGTCGCGCGCTAGCTCCTTCGCGAGCGCGTTGGTGAAGCCGACGACCGCGAATTTCGATGCGCTGTAATGCGCGAGATTCGGAAAGCCCTCCTTGCCCGCGATCGACGCGACGTTGATGATCCGGCCGCGCCCCTGCGCCTTCAGATGCGGGAGCGCCGCGCGGCAACCGAGGAACGTGCCCTTCGCGTTCACGTCCATCACGAAATCCCAGTCGCGCTCGGTCAGCGCCTCGACCGGATGAATGCTGATCACGCCCGCGCAATTCACGAGGATGTCGAGCCGGCCCAGTTCGGCGCGCGCCTGCGCGACCATCGCGTCGACCTGCGCGGCCTGCGTGACGTCGACCTTCGCGATCGCCGCGCGGCGGCCGAGCGCGCGCACCTCGCGGGCGGTCGCGTCGAGGGCGTCGTCGAGCAGATCGGCCAGCAGGATGTCGGCTCCCGCGCCGGCGAGCGTCAGCGCAATGCCGCGGCCGATGCCGCGCGCGCCGCCGGTCACGATGGCGACCTGTCCTTCGAGCGGGTTTGTCATGGCAATGTCTCCTTGATGATCGTTATGGATGCCGAAATACCGTTCGGGACGACGGATGCTCAACCACGCCACGCGCCGGCATCGCGCAACAACCGCCGCGACGACGCGTAACGCAGCGTGCGGCCGACATCGACCGTCAACGGCCCGCGCCAGTCGAGCGCGATCTCGTAGCGCTCGCCGCGCGCGACCTCGATCTCGCGCTCGCCGTCGAACGCGAGCGTGCCGTGCTCGAACGGGATCGTCTGCCACGCATTCGGCTCGAGCCGCTCGCAGCTGCGCATCACGACGCGATCGACGCGGCCGGGCGCGATCGGCGCGACGAGCGGCGTGCCGGCGGTCTTGCCGTCGGCGGCGAAGCGCATCGCGAGCCCGTGCGGCGCGCTGCGCTCGAGCGGTGCCCACGCGCCGCCGAGCGCGGACAGGCCGATGCCGTCCGGCTCCGCAAACGTCAGGTAGAGCGTGTCGATGTCGTCGGGCCCCGAGATCGCGCGCGCACCGATGAAGCGCTGGCGCGCCGCGCACACGTCGACGAGCGCGATCTCCTCGCGGCCCGCGTTCGCGCCCGCCGCGCAGCGCACGACGAGCCGCTTGTTGCGCGTGAACGCAACCTCCGCCGGCACGGCGCCGGTCGCGGCGAGTCCTGCCGCGACGCCCGCGACGGTCGCTTCTCGATGTTCGGGAAACGCATTGTTCGTGCCGGTGGACAGCGCAACGAGCGGCGTCGCGCCGCAATGCGCGGCGACCGCACGATGCGTGCCGTCGCCGCCGAGCACGACGATCAGCGCGACTTCCATCCGTCGCATGTAGGCGGCACCGGCCTGCGTGTCGGCGACGGTGTCCGAGATCGGCAGGTCGACGAATTCGACGTCGGGCCAGCGCTCGTGCGGCGCGACCGCGCGATGCGTATCGAGCGCACGCATCAGCAGCGTCGCGATGCCCGTCTTGTCGCGCAAGGTCAGCACGCGCTCGACGCCCATCGCACCGAGGCCGGCGAGCAGGCGCACAACCATGTTGGCCTTTTCCGCCGTCGGGAATACGGATGCATGCGTCGTCAGGCGGCGAATGTCGCGCCCCGATGCGGGGTTCGCGATCACGCCGACGGTCACGGGCGTCGTCACGGGCTTGTCTCCATCCAGTGGGCCGGCGCTCGCGCCGGCCCTGCATGTGTCGTCCGCCGTCATCGAGAGCAGCGGATCGTCGTCGCCGACGCGATTGCGCCGGCTTGCCCGTGACATCTGCAAGCGGCGTGCCACCGTGTGTGCAATGACCGCGAAACCCGCGTGCGGACTGGCTCGGCCGGTACGCCAGGCATCGGCATCTGCTGCCGCGAGCGCCCGACGCCCTGCGAAACCGCCCGTGTGTCTCACGCGGTCGATCTCCTGGCGCGCCGGTTTCGGCGCCTTCATCCGGACCGCAATTTCGCCGGCAAACCACGCGGCTTGCGGCGCGGCGCGCACCGCCGTGCGCCGGCCCACCGTTGCGCGCGGCCTGCCCGCGCGTCTCAGCCGCGCGAGACCGGCTGAGATACCGCTGAGACGAACGTCTCACGCCGCGCGCGTGCTGCGATGCAATGTGATCCGCGCAAGCGGATGTGCTACAAGAACATCGAATTCCCCGCCGTACGGAACCGGAGCCGATCATGCCCTACGCAGTCCCCCAGGCCCAGCACGCCGACCGTGTGCTCGGCGCGCTCGCCGGACGCCTGCCCGCGCCGGCCGATTCCGCGCGTCTCGTGTCGTCGTGGCAGCGCTCGCTCGAGCGCTACGCGCTCGACCCGGCGTCGTCGATCGGCCCGCGCGTGCTGACCGCGGCCGAGCTGCGCGAGGTGCGCGACAAGGAGGAGGCCTTCCTGCGCGCATCGGGCCAGTGCCTGACGCGCCTGCACGACATGATTCGCGTCGCCGACTACTGCGTGATGCTGACCGACGCGCACGGCGTGACGATCGATTACCGGATCGACCGCGAACGCCGCAACGACTTCCGTCATGCGGGGCTGCACATCGGCTCGTGCTGGTCGGAAAGCGAGGAAGGCACCTGCGGCGTCGCGAGCGTGCTGACCGATCTCGCGCCGATCACCGTGCACAAGACCGACCACTTCCGTGCGGCGTTCACCACGCTCACCTGCAGCGCGGCCCCGATCTTCGCGCCGGGCGGCGAACTGATCGGCGTGCTCGATGCGTCGGCCGTCCAGTCGCCGGACGGCCGCGACAGCCAGCGTCTCGTGTACCAGCTCGTGCGGCAGAGCGCGGCGCTGATCGAGGATGGCTACTTCGTGCACAGCACCGCGCAGCACTGGATATTGTTCGGGCACCCGAATCGTCACTACGTCGAGGCGCAACCCGAATGGCTGATCGCGTTCGACGAATGCGGCAATATCGTCGCCGCGAACCGGACGGCGCGCGACGCGCTGCCGGCGCTGCGCGAGCCGCGCCATATCGACGAGATCTTCGATGCGACCGAGATGCCGCTGCGCGACGCCGCGCGGCTCGACGCGATCGTCGCGCTGCGGCTGCGCGCGACCGGCGCCCCGCTCTATGCACGGCTGCGCGCGCCGCTACGGCGCGCCGGCCGCGAAACCGGCACGGCACGGGCCGCCCCGGCATCGCGCCGCCCCGGCACCGCGCAGCGCCACGTCGGCGCGCTGACGCCGTTCCTGCACAGCAGCGACGCGCGCGTCGCGCAGCAGGCCGAACTCGCGCTGCGTGTCGCGAGCAAGCGGCTGCCGATTCTCGTGCTCGGCGAAACCGGCGCGGGCAAGGAAGTGTTCGCCCGCGCGATCCACGACGCCGGTGCGCGACGCGCACGGCCGTTCGTCGCGGTCAACTGCGGCGCGCTGCCCGAGGCGCTGATCGAAAGCGAGCTGTTCGGCTATGCGGCCGGTGCGTTCACCGGTGCGCGCAAGCACGGCGCGCGCGGCAAGATCGCGCTCGCCGACGGCGGCACGCTGTTCCTCGACGAAATCGGCGACATGCCGCTCACGCTGCAGACGCGCCTGCTGCGCGTGCTCGCCGACGGCGAGGTCGTCCCGCTCGGCAGCGATACGCCGGTGCGCGTCGATCTCGACGTGATCTGCGCGACGCACCGCGATCTCGCGCGGATGGTGGCCGACGGCACGTTCCGCGAGGATCTGTATTACCGGCTGAGCGGCGCGACGTTCGAACTGCCGCCGCTGCGCGAGCGCGCGGACGTGCGCGACGTGATCGCCGCGGTGTTCGCCGAGGAAGCGCAGGCGACCGGCCATGTGCTCACGCTCGACGCGACGCTCGCCGAGCAGCTCGCCGCGTATCCGTGGCCCGGCAACGTGCGGCAGCTGCGCAACGTGCTGCGCTATGCGTGCGCGGTGTGCGACGCCGCACGCGTGACGCGGCGCGACCTGCCGGCCGATCTCGCCGCGCAGCTCGGCGCCGGGCCGCCCGGCGCGCTGCCGGACGACGAACGCGGCCGCATCGTCGCGGCGCTCACCGCGCATCGCTGGCGGCCGGACGCGGCCGCACAGGCGCTCGGCATCTCGCGCGCGACGTTGTACCGGCGGATCGCGAAACACCGGATCGTCGCACCGCACCGCCTCTGAAGCATCTGATGCATCCGGTTCATCCGACGCACCGGCACGCGTCGCCTCACGCGGCGCGCGCGCCCGCTTCGGTCGTGCCGCCGTCCCGGCCGGCCGCTTCATCGCGCCGCGTGAACACCTCGTGCGCGGCGAACAACGCGTTGAGGGCGGCCGGGAAACCCGCGTAGACGGCCATCTGCATGAACACCTCGACGATCTCGTCGCGCGTGCATCCGACGTTCAGCGCCGCCTCGACATGCACCTTCAGTTGCGGCTGCGCGTTGCCGAGCGCGGCCAACGCGGCGATCGTCGCGATCTCGCGCGCTTTCAGGTCGAGCTGCGGCCGGCTGTAGATGTCGCCGAAACCGAATTCGACGATCAGCCGCCCGAAGTCCGGCGCGATCGGCGCAAGCGACGCGATCACGCGTTCGCCCACTTCGCCGTCGATTTCCTTCAGCTTGTTCCAGCCGCGCGTGTAGCGATCTTCAACGAGTCGTTCCATGGTGTCCGTCCTGTTCCGAGAATGAGTGAGTAGGGTTCGCCCGTCGTTCCGTCTCGCGTTCCTGCGTCTCGTAGTACGTGATCTTGTCGCCGATCGCGTCGAGGCTCGCCTGCAGCTCCGCGATATGCGCGCGCACCGCGTCGCGATGCGCGGCCAGCAGGCGCCGCCGCGCACCGAACGTCGACTCGCCTTGCGCACGCAGCGCCGCGAACTGCTGCATCTGCGCGATCGGCATGCCGGTCGCCTTCAGGCGCATCACGAAGTCCAGCCAGTCAAGATCGGCCGGCGCGTAGAGCCGGTGCCCGGCCGCCGTGCGCGAAATCGCGCGCAGCAGGCCGGCCTGCTCGTAATACCGCAGCGTATGCGTCGACACGCCGGTCAGTTCGGCGACTTGCCCGATCGTGAGCGGACCGGCGGCGGAAGGTCTGGATACGGTTTTCGACATGGCAGGAACAAGGTTAGGAGTTAGAGTTCACTCTAAGTCAAGCGTTGTCGCACGGCCAAGTACAACAATTTGGAATCCCCGCCGCGGACACCGTAAAGAATGGTCAAAACCGCCGCCCGACGCGGCTTTCCGTCTTTACAGCGACGCAAGCCTTCAGCAAGATTCGGTCAGCCTGTCTCAAAAAGGGCACGCATTTGTCCTATGCTTAACGGCGACGCCCGGCCAGGTCTCGCCCCGCCGTCCGTTGCAACAGCCATTCATCCGTCAGAACCAGGGAGCCTTTGCCATGCTGAAAAAGCTGCTGATGCTGTTCGTCGCGCTATCGCTGTCGCTTGCCGCCGGCCTCGCCGCGGCCGTCGAAGTCAACACGGCCGACCAGGCCGCGCTCGAATCGGTGAAGGGCCTCGGCCCCGTGAAGTCGAAGGCGATCATCGACGAACGCACCAAGAACGGCCCGTTCAAGGACGCGGACGATCTCGCGAACCGCGTGAAGGGTCTCGGCACGAAGTCGGTCGGGCATCTCGAGGAAAACGGCCTGACGATCGGCGGCTCGTCGACGCCGCCGAAGGGCGTGAAGCTGTCGAAGCCGGCCGCGACGACGCCGGCGACGACCCCGTCGACCACGCCGGCCACGACGCCGGCAGGCACCGCTCCGACGTCGACGACCGCGACGGCCGGCACGACGGCGACGGCACCTGCACCGGCCACGAGCGCTCCGGAAGCGGCGACCAAGCCGGCCAAGGGCAAGCGCGCCTCGAAGAAGGAGAAGGCGGCCGCAGCCGCGGCGGCCTCCGCCGACGCGGGCGCGAGCGCGAGCGCGCCGGCCGCAGCGTCGTCCACGAAGGCGACGAAGGGTTCGAAGAAGAAGAGCAAGAAGGACAAGGCAGCCTCCGCCGCCGCGGCGTCGGGCGCCTGATGTGCGCCGCGTGCGCGATGGCGTGCGCGCGGCATTCGATCAACGGGCGCCGTCGTCACGGCGCCCTTTTCAGTAAAGGTGAAGAACCATGGGTCTCCTCGATATCGTTGGCGGTCTGCTCGGCGGCCAGGCCGGCGGCAACTCGCAAAGCGCGCTGATCGCGACCGCGCTCGAATTCATCAACAACCAGCCGGGCGGGCTGAACGGCCTGATCGAGAAGTTCCAGAAAGGCGGCGCCGGCGACGTGATCGGCTCGTGGGTCGGCACCGGCGAAAACCAGCCGATCTCGCCCGACACGCTGCAGAACGTGCTCGGCTCGGACGTCGTCGGTTCGCTCGCCAGCAAGATCGGCATCGATCCGGGCCAGGCCTCGTCGATCCTCGCGCAGGTGCTGCCGCACGTCGTCAACAGCGCGACGCCGAACGGCGAAGTGCCGGCCGGCGGCCAGATCGACACGTCGAACGTGCTCGGCACGCTCACGCAGCTTGCCGGCATGTTCGGCGGCAACAAGCAAGGCTGAGCCGCGCCGGCTGACGGCCTCGGCAGCGGTTTCGGCCGCCCCATATGCAAACACCCCGCCTGAGCGGGGTGTTTGTTTTTGCGTGCCCGGCGCGAACCGGGCACGCGGCCGATGGCCGGCGATCAGTGCACGACGCGGTCGAACACGAACTGGCCGTCGTTGACGTCGACCGGGATCACGTCCTTCGGACCGAAGCGGCCCGCGAGGATCAGCTTCGCGACCGGGTTCTCGATCTCCTGCTGGATCGCGCGCTTCAGCGGCCGCGCGCCGAACACCGGATCGTAGCCGACCTTCGCGATCTGTTCGAGCGCCGCCGGCGACACGTCGAGCGCCATGTCGAGCTTCGCGAGCCGGTCGTGCAGGCGCGCGAGCTGGATCTTCGCGATCGACTCGATGTTGCTGCGATCGAGCGCGTGGAACACGACGACGTCGTCGATCCGGTTCAGGAACTCCGGACGGAAGTGCTGCTTCACTTCGAGCCACACGGCGTCCTTGATCTCTTCCTGCGGCGAACCCGTCATCGCCTGGATCACCTGCGAGCCGAGGTTCGACGTCATCACGATCACCGTGTTCTTGAAGTCGACCGTACGCCCCTGCCCGTCGGTCATGCGGCCGTCGTCGAGCACCTGCAGCAGCACGTTGAACACGTCCGGATGCGCCTTCTCGATCTCGTCGAGCAGGATCACGCTGTACGGCTTGCGGCGCACGGCTTCCGTCAGGTAGCCGCCTTCCTCGTAGCCGACGTAGCCCGGCGGCGCGCCGATCAGCCGCGCGACGCTGTGCTTCTCCATGAACTCGCTCATGTCAATGCGGATCAGGTGCTCTTCGGAATCGAACAGGAACGACGCCAGCGCCTTGCACAGCTCGGTCTTGCCGCCCCCCGTCGGGCCGAGGAACAGGAACGAGCCGTACGGACGGTTCGGATCGGCGAGACCCGCGCGCGAACGACGGATCGCATCCGCGACCGCGCTGATCGCCTCGTCCTGGCCGACCACGCGCTCGTGCAGCTTTTCCTCGATGTGCAGCAGCTTCTCGCGTTCGCCCTGCATCATCCGCGACACCGGAATCCCGGTTGCGCGCGACACGACTTCCGCGATTTCTTCGGCGCCGACCTGCGTGCGGAGCAGCCGCGGACGCGTCGGGTTGTGCTGCTCCTGCTCTTCGGCCTGCGTGACCTGCTTCAGTCGCGACTCGAGTTGCGGCAGCTTGCCGTACTGCAGCTCGGCGACCTTCTCCAGCTTGCCTTCCCGCTGCAGACGCGCGATGTCGGCGCGCACCTTCTCGATCTCTTCCTTGAGCTGCGCGCTGCCCTGCACCGCGGCCTTCTCGGCGGTCCAGATCTCTTCCAGGTCAGCATATTCGCGACCAAGGCGCTCGATCTCTTCCTCGATCAGCTGCAGGCGCTTCTGCGACGCTTCGTCCTGCTCCTTCTTCACGGCCTCGCGCTCGATCTTCAGCTGGATCAGCCGGCGATCGAGCTTGTCCATCTCTTCGGGCTTCGAATCGATTTCCATCTTGATCTTCGATGCAGCCTCGTCGATCAGGTCGATCGCCTTGTCCGGCAGGAAACGATCGGTGATGTAGCGGTGCGACAGCTCGGCCGCGGCGACGATCGCCGGGTCGGTGATGTCGACGCCGTGGTGCAGTTCGTACTTCTCCTGCAGCCCGCGCAGGATCGCGATCGTCGCCTCGACGCTCGGCTCGTCGACGAGCACCTTCTGGAAACGACGCTCGAGCGCGGCATCCTTCTCGATGTACTTGCGGTATTCGTCGAGCGTGGTCGCGCCGATGCAGTGCAGCTCGCCGCGCGACAGCGCCGGCTTCAGCATGTTGCCCGCGTCCATCGCACCCTCGGCCTTGCCGGCACCGACCATCGTGTGGATCTCGTCGATGAACACGATCGTCTGGCCTTCGTCCTTCGCGATGTCGTTGAGCACGGCCTTCAGGCGCTCCTCGAACTCGCCGCGATACTTCGCGCCGGCGAGCAGCGCGGCCATGTCGAGCGACAGCACGCGCTTGCCCTTCAGCGTCTCGGGCACTTCGCCGTTGACGATCCGCTGCGCGAGCCCTTCGACGATCGCGGTCTTGCCGACGCCCGGCTCGCCGATCAGCACCGGGTTGTTCTTGGTGCGGCGCTGCAGGATCTGGATCGAACGGCGGATTTCGTCGTCGCGGCCGATCACCGGATCGAGCTTGCCCGCGCGGGCGCGCTCGGTCAGGTCGACCGTGTATTTCTTCAGCGCCTCGCGCTGGCTTTCCGCGTCCTGGCTGTGCACCTGCGAGCCGCCGCGCACCGCGGCGATCGCGGCTTCGAGCGCCTTGCGCGTGAGGCCGTGCTGGCGGGCCAGCTTGCCGGCTTCGCCCTTGTCGTCGGACACGGCGAGCAGGAACATCTCGCTCGCGATGAACGTGTCGTTGAGCTTCTGCGCTTCCTTGTCGGCCTGGTTCAGCAGCCCGGCCAGCTCCCGGCCGATCTGGATGTCGCCGCCCGTGCCCGTCACTTGCGGCAGGCGCGAAATGGCTTCGTTCAGCGCGCCTTGCAGCGCCTGCACGTGAACGCCCGCGCGCGACATCAGCGAGCGGGCGGAGCCGTCCTGCTGCGCGACCAGCGCCGCCAGCACGTGAACGGGTTCGATGTATTGATTGTCGCGCCCTGCCGCGAGGCTTTGCGCGTCAGAGAGTGCTTCCTGGAACTTGGTGGTGAGCTTGTCGATTCTCATTTGGTGAGACCTCCAATTTTCGATTAACACCAAGATGAGGATGGTTATACGGGTTTCAAGCGAAATTCGGGTTGATTCAACGCAAAAATCGCCGGGCGGCGACGCTGCGGCCTGTGGGCGGGCCGCAGCGCGGACGGCGGGGATGGCGCCGGCGTGTCAGTCGCCCCTCGACGACGATTCGGCGGCCGCCGGCGCGTCATCCCCGGACGGTTCGGCGCGCACCAGCGCGATCGGACGAATGCCCAGCAGCGCGGCGAGCGGCGACGCGGGCACGCTCAGCTCGCCGAGCGTGTGGCGGTCGAGCTCGGCGAAGAATGCGTCGCGCGCGGCCGCCAGCACACCCTTCAGGCGGCATTGCGGCTCGATCACGCAACCGCGCGCCTCGTCGCCGTCGGCCACGAAGCAGCCGACCAGCGCGAAATCGTTCTCGGTCGCGCGCACCACCTGGCCGACCGTCAGCTTCAGCGATTCGCGGAACAGCCGCAGCCCGCCGTTGCGGCCGCGCACGGTGTCGACCCAGCCGAGCTCGCCGAGCTGCTGCACGACTTTCATCAGATGGTTCTTCGAGATGCCGTAGGCGTCCGAGATCTCCTGGATCGTCGCGAGCCCCTCGCCGCGCACGGCGAGATACAGCATGACGCGCAGCGAGTAGTCGGTGTAGTCGGTGAGTCTCATGAGCAGGTACGGAAAATCGTCGATCGTGCCCCGCTCGGGCGAAGCGGGTCGATCGGAACACGCGCCGGGGCGGCTGTCGAGGCCACCGACGACGCCGGGTTGCCGGGACGGCCTGCGCGCAATAAGATGCATGGAATCTGCGCATTTTTCAGGCAGGGGTGGACGCTATTTTGCGTCAAAATTCCGTCGGCGTCCTGCGCGTTGCCCCCGCCGCCGTTCCGCGGACACGTCACCGATGCCCTGAATTTCCCGGCCCTTTTTTTGCCATGACCGCCCTGCCCGCCTCGCCCGATACCGCCCCGGCCCGCCTGCGCGACGCCGAACCGACCGAAGACAACATCCGCGACCTCGTGTACGCGTTCTACGACCGCGTGCGCGCCGATCCGCTGCTGGGCCCCGTGTTCGACGCGAAGCTGGACGGCCGCTGGGACGAGCATCTGCCGAAGATGGTGAGCTTCTGGTCGAGCCTCGTGCTCGGCACCAAGAGCTATCGCGGCAACGTGCAGCAGGCGCACCAGCCGCTCGACGGGATCGAGCCCGCGCATTTCAGCCGCTGGCTGTCGCTGTTCCTGAAGACCGTCGAGGGGCGCTACACGCCGCCCGCGGCCATCCGCTTCATGGAGCCCGCGCTGCGGATCGCGCAGAGCCTGCAGCTGAGCCGATTCGGCTGGGATTACCCGATTCCGCCCGAGCAGCAGGCGCTGCTCGACGCGATCGCGCCGCGCCGCCGCGACACGGGCGACGATCCGCATGCGCTGCCGTCACGCGCCCGCGGCGAGCCGTTTCCGGCGAGGATCATCGGACGCGGCACGGATCCGGACGCCTGACACGACGATTCGCTGCGCTCGAACCCTCGAGCGCCTGCGGCACATCGCCGCACAATGCGAACGCCGCGCTCAACGCGGCGTGTTACCCGATTCGACGCCCCAGCGTGCGAGCGCCGCATCGTCGGTACTGCGGGCATCGACCCAGCGCTCGCCGTCCGGCGTCGTTTCCTTCTTCCAGAACGGCGCCTCGGTCTTCAGGTAGTCCATCACGAATTCGCACGACGCGAACGCGTCGCCGCGATGCGACGCGACCGTCGCGACCATCACGATCTGGTCGAGCGGCAGCAGCCGGCCGACGCGGTGCACGATCGCGACGTCGATCCCGGGCCAGCGCCGGCCGGCCTCGGCGGCGATCTTCTCGAGCGCCTTCTCGGTCATCCCCGGATAGTGCTCGAGCTCCATCGCGGCGACCGAATCGCCTTCGTTCAGGTCGCGCACGGTGCCGACGAAGCATGCGACCGCGCCGATCTTCGGGTTGCGCGCGCGCAGTGCCGCGACTTCGGTGTTCAGGTCGAAGTCGTCGGTCTGGATTCGTATCGTTGCCATCATCTGCCTCTGTCGACCAGAGTTAGCGCTTTAGCGCTTACTCCGGTCCCATGCTTCGCGGTCGACCAGAGTTAGCGCTTCAGCGCTTACTCGGGTCCCATGCTTTGCGGTCGACCAGAGTTAGCGCTTTAGTGCTTGCTCTAGTCCGATGCTTCGCGGTCGACCAGAGTTAGCGCTTTAGCACCTACTCCGGTCCCATCCCAAGCTCAACCGCCCGTCACCGGCGGAAAGAACGCGACCTCGCAACCGTCGGTGAGCCGCGTATCGGGATCGGTCATCTCGTGATTGCATGCCATGCGCAACGCGCGCCCTTCGGCGAGCGTTTCGGCCCACGCGCCGCCACGCAGGCGCAGCCAGGCGCGCACGTCGCCGACGGTCGTCACGCCGTCCGGCACGTCGGCCTGCTCGTCGGACACGCCCAGCGCCTCGCGCACGCTTGCAAAGAATTTCAGCTGAATCTTCATAAGTCGGGAAGCCGTCGTATTACGACAGCAGTTCGGAAAACGGAATGAAACGCACGGTCTCGCCCGCGCTGATCGCGTGCTGCGGCGGATTGTCGATCAGTCCGTCGCCCCAGACCGTCGACGTCAGCACCGCCGAGCTCTGGTTCGGGAACAGGTCGAGGCCGCCGGCCGCGTTGACGCGCGCGCGCAGGAATTCGTTGCGCCGGTCGCCCTTGCCTTGCGAGAAGTCCGCGCGCAGCGACAGCGCGCGCGGCGCGACGTCGCGCACGCCGGACAGGCGCAGCAGGAACGGCCGCACGAACAGCAGGAACGTGACGAAGCTCGACACGGGGTTGCCCGGCAGCCCGATGAAATGGGCGTCGGGACGCGCGTCGCCGCGACGCACCGCGCCGAACGCGAGCGGCTTGCCCGGCTTCATCGCGATCTGCCACAGCGCGAGCCGCCCTTCGGCCTCGACGGCCGGCTTCACGTGATCCTCGTCGCCGACCGATACGCCGCCGCTTGTCAGGATCACGTCGTGATCGCGCGCGGCCTCGCGCAGCGTGTCGCGGGTCGCCGCGAGCGAGTCGGGCACGATCCCGTAATCGGTCACGTGGCAGCCGAGCCGCTCGAGCAGCCCGCGCAGCGTGAAGCGGTTCGAGTTGTAGATCGCGCCGGGCTTCAGCGGCTCGCCCGGCATCGTCAGTTCGTCGCCGGTGAAGAACACCGCGACGCGAATCCGCCGCGCGACCGACACCCGCGCGCAGCCGACCGACGCGGCCAGCCCGAGCGCCTGCGGCGTGAGCCGCGTGCCGGACGGCAGGATCACCGAACCCTGGCGGATGTCCGCGCCCTGCGCGGTGATCCATTCACCGGCCTTCGGCGTGTGCAGGATCTCGACCGCATCGCCGTCGGCCGACGTCTGTTCCTGCATCACGACGGCGTCGGCGCCGGGCGGCACCGTCGCGCCGGTGAAGATCCGCGCGGCCGTGCCCGCCGCGAGCGGCGCGGCCGGATGGCCGGCCGGAATCCGCTGCGACACCGGCAGGCGCCGCTCGCCGTGCAGCAGGTCGGCGACGCGCACCGCATAGCCGTCCATCGCGCTCGTATGCATCGGCGGCACGTCGAGCGGCGAACTCACGTCGGCCGCCAGCACGCGGCCGAGCGCATCGAGCGTGGCGACGGTTTCGGCGCCGGGCAGCGGCTTCGCGGCTTCGAGCAGCGCGGCGAGCGCCTCGGCGGTCGACAGCATCGGCGCGCGCGGCGCCGCGGGATTCGGATTCGACATCGATGGAATCGGGGAAACGTTGGAGTCAATACGTCATTGTAGCGACGCCGTCGCGCCCACGCGCGATATGCCGGACATGCGGCAACTGTGATCGGCGCGAACACGCGGCACTGGCACTCGTTTCGATTTACTTGTTTCGATTCGCGCGCCGTCGGACGGCGCGCCCGTGCGCGGCCGCCGCCCAACCCAAACAAAACGGCCGGAACCCCGATCCGTGCGACGAATCGGCATTCCGGCCGTGCTGCGCCGCCGGGCTTGCGACCCCGCGGCACGGTGCTACCCCGGTGCTACGTCATGCGCCCGTATGCGCGACGATGAAGTCCTTCACCTGCTGCGCGTCGGCCTTCACGACCTCGAAACGCTGCGGCAGCGCCTCGAGCCCGTCGAATGCGGCCGGCCGCTCGGCCTCGCGATCGAGCGCTTCGCGGATCGTCTCGCCGAACTTGATCGGCTGGGCCGTCTCGAGCACGACCATCGGCACGCCCGCGTCGAGATGCTCGCGCGCGACCTTCACGCCGTCGGCCGTGTGCGTATCGATCATCGTGTCGTAGCGCGAGAACACGTCGCGGATCGTCGCGATACGGTCCGTGTGGCTGCTGCGGCCCGACACGAAGCCGAACTCGGCGACGCGCGCGAAATCGCCGCTCGCCGCGAGATCGAAACCACCCTTCTCCTCGACGTCGCGGAACAGCTGCATCACGCGGGCCGGATCGCGGCCGAGCAGGTCGAACACGAAGCGCTCGAAGTTCGATGCCTTCGAGATGTCCATGCTCGGGCTGCTCGTGTGATAGGTGTTTTCCGCGCTGCGCACGCGGTATGCGCCAGTGCGGAAGAACTCGTCGAGCACGTCGTTCTCGTTGGTCGCGACCACGAGCTTCGCGATCGGCAGGCCCATCATCCGCGCGATGTGACCCGCGCAGACGTTGCCGAAGTTGCCCGACGGCACCGTAAACGACACGCGCTCGTCGTTCGACGTCGTCGCCGCGAAATAGCCCTTGAAGTAGTACACGACCTGCGCGACGACGCGCGCCCAGTTGATCGAGTTGACCGTGCCGATCTTCTGTTGCGCCTTGAACGCGTGATCGTTCGAGACAGCCTTCACGATGTCCTGGCAGTCGTCGAACACGCCTTCGACCGCGAGGTTGAAGATGTTCGGATCCTGCAGGCTGAACATCTGGGCGGTCTGGAACGCGCTCATCTTCTTGTGCGGCGACAGCATGAACACGCGCACACCTGCCTTGCCGCGCATCGCGTACTCGGCCGCGCTGCCGGTGTCGCCCGACGTCGCGCCGAGGATGTTCAGCGCTTCGCCGTGCTTCGCGAGCGTGTACTCGAACAGGTTGCCGAGCAGCTGCATCGCCATGTCCTTGAACGCGAGCGTCGGGCCGTTCGACAGTTCGAGCAGCGACAGCGCCGCGCCGTTCTCGGTGCCGAGCGTCTTCAGCGGCGTGATGTCGGACGCGTTCTCGCCGTGGCGCGTGTTGCTGTATACGGCGGCCGTATAGGTGCGGCGCGTGATCGCGCGCAGGTCGTCGGCCGGCACGTCGTCGCAGAACTTCGACAGGATCTCGAACGCGAGATCCGCGTACGGCAGCGTGCGCCAGCGCGCGAGTTCGTCGGCCGACACCTGCGGGTACTCGGCCGGCAGGTACAGCCCGCCGTCCTTCGCAAGGCCGCCGAGCAGGATGTCGGAGAACGTGTGGCGCTCGCCGATGCCGGCACCGCGCGTGGAGATGTAGTTCATGTCGTTCCTGGTCCTCAGTTCAGCGCTTCCATGCGCAGCTTCGTCACCTTCGAGACCACTGTCGCGAGGCTCTCGATCTGCGCGATCGCCGCGTTCACGTGCTTCTCGAGCGTCTCGTGCGTGATCAGGATGATGTCGGTTTCGCCGTTCGCGTCGTCGACCTGCTCCGATTCCTTCTGCAGCAGCGCGTCGATCGAGATGCCCGTGGCGGCGAGGATGCGCGTGATGTCCGCGAGCACGCCGGTCTGGTCGGCCACGCGCAGGCGCAGGTAGTAGCCGCTCGTCACTTCCTCGATCGGCAGGATCGGCGTGTTCGACAGGCTGTCCGGCTGGAACGCGAGATGCGGCACGCGATGCTCGGGGTCGGCCGTGTGCAGGCGCGTGACGTCGACGAGATCCGCGACGACCGCCGACGCGGTCGGTTCCGCGCCCGCGCCCTTGCCGTAGTACAGCGTCGTGCCGACCGCGTCGCCGTGCACGACGACCGCGTTCATCGCGCCCTCGACGTTCGCGAGCAGGCGCTTCTCCGGAATCAGCGTCGGGTGCACGCGCAGCTCGATGCCCTTTTCGGCGCGGCGCGCGATGCCGAGCAGCTTGATCCGGTAACCGAGCTCTTCCGCGTAGCGGATGTCGGTCGCGTCGAGCTTGCTGATGCCTTCGACGTAGGCGCGGTCGAACTGGACCGGCACGCCGAACGCGATCGCGCTCATGATGGTCGCCTTGTGCGCGGCGTCGACGCCTTCGATGTCGAAGGTCGGATCGGCTTCCGCATAGCCGAGCTCCTGCGCGGCCTTCAGCGCGGTCGCGAAGTCGAGGCCGCGGTCGCGCATTTCCGACAGGATGTAGTTCGTCGTGCCGTTGATGATGCCGGCGATGTACTGGATGCGGTTCGCGGTCAGGCCTTCGCGCAGCGCCTTGATGATCGGGATGCCGCCGGCGACGGCCGCCTCGAACGCGACCATCACGCCCTTCTCGCGCGCGGCCTCGAAGATCTCGGTGCCGTGCACCGCGAGCAGCGCCTTGTTCGCCGTCACGACGTGCTTGCCGTTCGCGATCGCGCGCAGCACGAGCTCGCGTGCGATGCCCGTACCGCCGATCATCTCGGCGATGATCGAGATCGACGGATCGTCGACGACCGCGTTGAAATCGTCGGTGATCTGCGCGGCGCCGGCGTTACCGCCGAGTGCGGCCTGCGCCTTGGCCGGATTGCGCACGGCAATGCGCGCGATCTCGATGCCGCGCCCCGCGCGTCGCTTGATTTCTTCCTGGTTGCGGTGCAGCACCGTGAAGGTGCCGCTGCCGACGGTGCCGAAGCCCAACAGGCCAACTTTGATCGGTTCCATGCTGCGTGTGATCGATGAGTAAGAATTGAATGAATGCCGGGGGACGCTGTCCGCTCAGACCGAATGACGCTTGCGGTAGCCGTCGAGGAAGCGCGCGATCCGGTTGATCGAATCGGTCAGGTCGTCGAGGTTCGGCAGGAAGACCACGCGGAAGTGATCCGGCGCCGCCCAGTTGAAGCCCGTCCCCTGCACGAGCAGCACGCGTTCCTCGAGCAACAGGTCGAGGATGAACTGCTGGTCGTTCTGGATCGGATAAAGCTTCGGATCGAGGCGCGGGAACATGTACAGCGCGGCCTGCGGCTTCACGCAGGTCACGCCGGGAATCGACGTGAGCATGTCGTATGCGAGTTCGCGCTGCTTGAAGAGGCGGCCGCTCGGCACGATCAGCTCGTTGATGCTCTGGTAGCCGCCGAGCGCGGTCTGGATCGCGAACTGCCCGGGCACGTTCGCGCACAGGCGCATCGACGACAGGATCCCGAGGCCTTCCAGGTAATCCTTCGCGCGCCGGCGGTTGTCGCCGCCGAGGCCCGACACGGCCATCCAGCCCGCGCGGTAGCCGCACGAGCGATAGCTTTTCGACAGGCTGTTGAACGTGACGGTGATCACGTCTTCCGACAGCGAGCCCAGCGCCGTGTGCTCGAGCCCGTCGTAGACGATCTTGTCGTAGACCTCGTCGGCGAACACGATCAGCCCGTGCTGACGCGCGATCTCGAGCAGCTCGAGCAGCAATTCGTCGGAATAAAGCGCGCCGGTCGGGTTGTTCGGGTTGATCACGACGATCGCCTTGGTATTCGGCGTGATCTTGCGGCGGATGTCGTCGAGGTCGGGCATCCACGCGTTCTGCTCGTCGCACACGTAGTGCACGGGCGTGCCGCCCGACAGGCTCACGGCGGCCGTCCACAGCGGGTAGTCGGGCGCCGGCAGCAGCACTTCGTCGCCGTCGTTCAGCAGCGCCTGGGTCGCCATCACGATCAGTTCGGACGCGCCGTTGCCGATGTAGATGTCGTCGAGGCCAACGCCCACGACGCCCTTTTCCTGCGTGTAGTGCATCACGGCCTTGCGGGCCGAGAACACGCCCTTCGAATCCGAATAGCCGGACGACGCCGGCAGGTTGCGGATCATGTCCTGGATGATTTCGTCCGGCGCGTCGAAACCGAACGGCGCGAGGTTGCCGATGTTCAGCTTGATGATGCGGTGGCCTTCTTCCTCGAGGCGCTTCGCGTGCTCGAGCACCGGGCCACGGATGTCGTAGCAGACGTTGAGCAGCTTGTTCGACTTCTGAATCGGTTTCACGACGACACGGTTCCTGGGTTGGCCTTGCGGCCGGGGGACGGGATCAAAACTGGAGAGCGGCTGGTCTATGCGCGCTGTCTAGACTGGGGAAAATGCGGGCAGTCGGACGCGGCTTGTGGCGACGCACGATGCAAGTGGCGCCCGGGGGCGACCAAAAAGTTATAATTTAGCGGATTTTGGCCAACTTTCGCAATGCACCATGGCCGCTCCGGGCCCGCGCCGTCAGGCGTCCCGCGTGCGCCGGTCGCGAAACGGCCGCCCGGGCCCGTGCGGCCCTTGCCAGACCTTCCCTCCACGGAACCGCGGAATACCGATTTGAAACTGCACCAGGACACGAGCGGCGCGCTCAACACCGTCACCGGCTACGGCCCCGATTATGTCGACGTCAACCTCCAACGCCACGAAGGGAGCGTCATCGTGCTGCCCGGCGCACCGGTGCGGGACTGGCCCGTGTCGTCGTTCGACGCGCTCGCGCCCGAGCATTTCGCGATGCTGCTCGACCCGGCCCCCGAACTCGTGATCTTCGGCAGCGGCGCGCGGCTGCGCTTCCCGCACCCGCGCCTCGTGGCCGCGCTGACGGTCAAGCGGATCGGCGTCGAGACGATGGATTTCCAGGCCGCCTGCCGGACCTACAACATCCTGATGGCCGAGGGCCGCAAAGTGGCCGCCGCGCTCTTAATTGAACGTTAATCCCCGATGCGGTAAAACTCGGGCCGGCACACCGGGTCGATCCCCGGATCATCACGCGGATCGGCAACCGGCAAGCCGGCCGCCGCCGGCGCGACCCGCCGGCGGCGCTTACAACAACCAACAGGCTGAAAATTCATGAACGATACGCCGTCGAGGCTACCGCTCAATCGCATCACGCTCGTCCTCCTGCTCGTCGCGCTCGCGATCGTCTGGTTCGCGCCGCTCGGGCTGCGCCACCTGATCCCGAGCGACGAAGGCCGCTACGCGGAAATGGCGCGGGAAATGTTCGTCACCGGCGACTGGATCACGCCGCGCTACAACGGCTACAAGTATTTCGAGAAGCCGCCGCTGCAGACCTGGCTGAACGCGCTGACGTTCGCCTGGTTCGGCATCGGCGAATGGCAGGCGCGCCTGTACACGGGCCTCGCCAGCTTCGCCGGCGTGCTGCTGGTCGGCTTCACGGGCGCGCGCCTGTTCAACCCGCTGTCCGGCTTGCTCGCGGCCATCGTGCTCGCGTGCTCGCCGTACTGGAACCTGATGGGCCACTTCAACGCGCTCGACATGGGACTCGCGTTCTGGATGGCGCTGTCGCTCTGCTCGCTGCTGCTCGCGCAGCGGCCCGGGCTGCCGGCGGGCGCGGTGCGCGGCTGGATGTGGGCGTGCTGGGCCGCGATGGCGTTCGCCGTACTGTCCAAGGGCCTCGTCGGCCTGATCCTGCCCGGCGCCGTGCTCGTGCTCTACACGCTGATCGCCCGCGACTGGGCGCTGTGGAAGCGGCTCTACCTGGTCAGCGGCCTTGTGATCTTCTTCGCGATCGTCACGCCGTGGTTCGTGCTCGTCCAGCAGCGCAACCCCGAGTTCTTCAACTTCTTCTTCATCGTCCAGCAGTTCCGCCGCTACCTGACCCCGGAACAGAACCGCCCGGGCCCGTTCTACTATTTCGTGCCGGTGCTGCTGGTCGGCTTCCTGCCGTGGCTGTCGGTCGCGTGGCAGAGCATCCGCCATGCGCTGCGGATGCCGCGCCAGCCGAACGGCTTCTCGCCGATGCTCGTGCTGCTGATCTGGAGCGCGTTCATCTTCCTGTTCTTCAGCACGTCGCACTCGAAGCTGATCTCGTACGTGCTGCCGGTCGCGCCGGCGCTCGCGCTGATCATCGGCGCGTACCTGCCGCTGATGAGCGCCGACCGGTTCCGCCGCCACCTGCTCGGCTACCTCGTGTTCTTCGTCGTCGCGGCGTTCGGGATCATCTTCCTCTCGTATCAGGGCGACGCCCGCACGCCGAACGCGCTGTATCGTGCGTTCCAGGTGTGGCTGTACGCGGGCCTCGCGGTCGCGGGCGCGCTGACGCTCGCGGCCGCCTGGCTGAACCGCCGCGTGGGCGTCGCGGCCGCGATCACCGCGTTCGGCGCCGCGTGGCTCGCGTTCGGCACGATCGGCGGCACCGGTCACGACGAATTCGGCCGCTACAGCTCGGGCGCGCTGCTCGCGCCCGCCGTGCGCGCCGAACTGGCGAAGCTGCCGCCCGACACGCCGTTCTACTCGATCGAGATGCTCGATCACACGTTCCCGTTCTATATGGGCCACACGACGATCATGGTCCAGCGCCAGGACGAGCTCGCATTCGGCATCTCGGTCGAGCCGGACAAGTGGATCCCGACCGTCGACCAATGGATCGAACGCTGGAAGCAGGACACCCATGCGCTCGCGATCATGCCGCCCGGCCAGTACGACACGCTGGTCAGGCAAGGCGTGCCGATGCGCGTGATCGCGCGCGACAACCGCCGCGTGATCGTCGAGAAACCGCAATCGTAAGGACGCCCGCCGCATGAATCCCGTTTCGTTCGTCTGCATCATCACCGGCGTGATGCTCAACGCCTGTGCGCAACTTCTGCTGAAAGCCGGCGTCAACGCCGTTGGACACTTCGAATTCAGCCGTGCGAACATCCTGCCGGTCGGCCTGAAGATCGCGACCCAGCTGCCGATCATCGGCGGCCTCGGCTGCTACGTGCTGAGCGTCGTCGTCTGGATTGTCGGGCTGTCGCGGGTCGACGTGTCGATCGCCTACCCGATGCTGTCGCTCGGCTACGTGGTCAACGCGTTCGCCGCCTGGTACCTGTTCGGCGAGGTGCTGTCGGTCCAGCGGCTGGTCGGCATCGGCATCATCCTGATCGGCGTGCTCGTGCTCGCGCGCAGTTGAGCGCGCCCGGCCGGCCCGGCGGGCATTAAGCGTCCGCCTACAAAAAATCACGGTACGAATCCGGCAACCGGTGTTTAATGCCGGTTTCGGGCCGGATCGCCCGACCCCTTTATTACACGCCATTACAGGCAAAGTGTTCATGAGCCAGACTACCGCTCCGTTCCTGCCGTTCACCCGCCCCGAAATCGACGAGGAAACCATCCAGGGCGTCGTCGACGTGCTGCGCTCGGGCTGGATCACCACCGGCCCGCAGAGCCAGAAGTTCGAAGCCGCGCTGTCCGAGTACTGCGGCGGCCGTCCGGTCCGCGCGTTCAATTCGGGCACCTGCACGCTCGAGATCGGCCTGCGCATCGCGGGCGTCGGCCCCGGCGACGAGGTGATCACGACGCCGGCGTCGTGGGTGTCGACCAGCAACGTGATCCTCGAGACGGGCGCGACGCCCGTGTTCGCCGACATCGACCCCGTCACGCGCAACATCGACCTCGACAAGCTCGAGCAGGCGATCACGCCGCGCACGAAGGCGCTCATCCCGGTCTACCTGGCCGGCCTGCCGGTCGACATGGACCGCCTGTACGCGATTGCGCGCGCACACAACCTGCGCGTGATCGAGGACGCCGCGCAGGCGCTCGGCTCGACGTGGCAAGGCAAGCGCATCGGCGCGATCGGCGACATCGTGTCGTTCAGCTTCCACGCGAACAAGAACCTGACGACGATCGAAGGCGGCGCGCTCGTGCTGAACGACGAGGACGAGGCGACGCTCGCGCAGAAGTACCGGCTGCAGGGCATCACGCGCACCGGCTTCGACGGGATGGACTGCGACGTGCTCGGCGGCAAGTACAACCTGACCGATGTCGCCGCGCGCGTCGGCCTCGGCCAGCTGCCGCACCTCGAGCGCTTCACCGCGCAGCGCCGCGCACTCGCGCGCGCGTATTTCGCCGCGCTCGACGGCGGTGCGGCCGTGCAGCTCGGGCTCGGCCTGCCCGTCGCCGATTTCGAGAACAGCAACTGGCACATGTTCCAGGTCACGCTGCCGCTCGACCGGCTGTCGATCTCGCGCGCCGATTTCATGGCGCAGATGAAGGAGCGCGGCATCGGCACGGGCGTCCACTACCCGGCCATCCATCTTTTCACGCTGTATCGTGCGCGCGGCTTCAAGGAGGGCATGTTCCCCCACGCCGAACGATACGGCGCATCGACCGTCACGCTGCCGCTCTTCACGCAGATGACGGAAGACGACGTGCGTCGCGTGGCCGACGCCATCAACCAGATTTGCGAACAATACGGAAAATAAGCGTACATGAATCACCTTGAAGCACGCGCCGGGCATCCGGGGGCCGCGAACCCGGAGGTATCGGTCATCATTCCCGTGTACAACGAGGAAGACGGCCTGGCCGCATTGTTCGCGCGGCTCTACCCGGCACTCGACGCACTCGGCACGTCGTACGAAGTGATCCTGATCAACGACGGCAGCCGCGACCGCTCGGCCGCGATGCTGGCGGACCAGTTCCACGTGCGCCCCGACACGACGCGTGTCGTGCTGCTCAACGGCAACTACGGCCAGCACATGGCGATCCTCGCCGGCTTCGCGCAGTCGCGCGGCGAGATCGTCATCACGCTCGACGCCGACCTGCAGAACCCGCCCGAGGAAATCGGCAAGCTGATCGCG
This sequence comes from Burkholderia sp. BCC1988, assembly GCF_905339895.1. NCBI lineage: Bacteria > Pseudomonadati > Pseudomonadota > Betaproteobacteria > Burkholderiales > Burkholderiaceae > Burkholderia > Burkholderia sp. BCC1988. The sequence continues at coordinate 149,328 of NZ_CAJPHA010000013.1, read as the reverse complement.
AAGATGCGCGAAGGCTACGACTACGTGGGCTCGATCCGCAAGCAGCGTCAGGACAGCCTGTGGCGCCGCAAGGCGTCGCAGATGATGAACCGGCTGCGCGAGCGCATCACCCGGATCAAGATGACCGACCAGGGCTGCATGCTGCGCGCGTACAGCCGCCGCATCATCGACACGATCAACGTGTGCGGCGAAGTCAACACGTTCATCCCCGCGCTGGCCTACACGTTCGCGCAGAAACCGACCGAAATCGAGGTCGCGCACGAGGAACGCTTCGCGGGCGAGTCGAAGTACTCGCTGTACAGCCTGATCCGGCTGAACTTCGACCTCGTGACGGGCTTCTCGGTCGTGCCGCTGCAGTGGCTGTCGTTCATCGGCGTGATCCTGTCGCTCGGCTCCGCCGCGCTGTTCGTGCTGCTGCTCGTGCGCCGCTTCATCGTCGGCGCGGAAGTGCAAGGCGTGTTCACGCTGTTCGCGATCACGTTCTTCCTGCTCGGCGTGATCATCTTCGCGCTCGGCCTGCTCGGCGAATACGTCGGCCGCATCTACCAGCAGGTGCGTGCACGGCCGCGCTACCTGATCCAGGCCGTGCTCGAACAGCACGACGGCATGCCGGCGGTGCCGGCCCCCGCGAGCCGCACGGGGACGTCGCAATGAAGCCGCGCGCCGTCGTCTTCGCGTATCACAACGTCGGCGTGCGCTGCCTGCAGGTGCTGCTGGCACGCGGCGTCGACGTCGCGCTCGTCGTCACGCACGAGGACAACCCGAACGAGAACATCTGGTTCGGCAGCGTCGCATCGGTGGCCGCCGAGCACGGGATCCCGGTCGTCACGCCGGCCGACCCCGCCGATCCGGCACTGCGCCGCGCGGTATCCGACGCGCGGCCCGAGTTCGTCTTCTCGTTCTACTACCGCCACATGCTGCCGGTGGACCTGCTCGCGATCGCGCCGCGCGGCGCGTACAACATGCACGGTTCGCTGCTGCCGAAATACCGGGGTCGGGTTCCGACCAACTGGGCCGTGCTGAACGGCGAAACGGAAACCGGCGCGACGCTGCACGAGATGGCCGCGAAGCCCGATGCGGGCGCGATCATCGGCCAGACCGCCGTGCCGATCCTGCCGGACGACACGGCCGCGCAGGTGTTCGACAAGGTGACGGTCGCCGCCGAGCAGACGCTCTGGCGCGTGTTGCCCGCGCTGCTCGCGGGCGAGGCGCCGCACCTGCCGAACGATCTCGCGAACGGCAGCTACTACGGCGGGCGCAAGCCGGAGGACGGCCGCGTCGACTGGTCGAAGCCGGCCGCGCAGGTCTACAACCTGGTACGCGCGGTCGCGCCCCCGTATCCGGGCGCGTTCACCGACGTCGCCGGCACGCGTTTCGTGATCGCCCGCGCGCGCCTCGCGGCGCCCGGCAGCGCCGCCGCCGCGGCCGCAGCGGATTTGCCGCCCGGCCTGCACGTAAGCGATAATGCGCTATTCGGCGTCTGCGGCGACAGCCGCGCCCTATCCATTCTCGAGCTGTGGCAGCAGCGCGACGGCAGCGAAACCGTCGTGACGCCCGCGGAATTCGCGCAGTTCATTCATTCTTCCCGTCATTCATGAAAGCAAAAAAAGTCCTGATCCTGGGTGTGAACGGCTTCATCGGCCATCACCTGTCGAAGCGCATTCTTGAAACCACCGATTGGGAAGTGTTCGGCATGGACATGCAGACCGATCGGCTGGGCGACCTCGTCAACCACGAGCGGATGCACTTCTTCGAAGGCGACATCACGATCAACAAGGAGTGGGTCGAGTATCACGTGAAGAAGTGCGACGTGATCCTGCCGCTCGTCGCGATCGCGACGCCCGCGACCTACGTCCAGCAGCCGCTGCGCGTGTTCGAGCTCGACTTCGAGGCGAACCTGCCGATCGTGCGTTCGGCCGTCAAGTACGGCAAGCACCTCGTGTTCCCGTCGACCTCCGAGGTCTACGGCATGTGCTCGGACGAGCAGTTCGACCCGGACGCATCGGCGCTCACCTACGGCCCGATCAACAAGCCGCGCTGGATCTACGCCTGCTCGAAGCAGCTGATGGACCGCGTGATCTGGGGCTACGGGATGGAAGGCCTGAACTTCACGCTGTTCCGTCCGTTCAACTGGATCGGCCCGGGCCTGGACTCGATCTACACGCCGAAGGAAGGCAGCTCGCGCGTCGTCACGCAGTTCCTCGGCCACATCGTGCGCGGCGAGAACATCAGCCTCGTCGACGGCGGCTCGCAGAAGCGCGCGTTCACCGACATCGACGACGGCATCAGCGCGCTGATGAAGATCATCGACAACAAGAACGGCGTCGCGTCGGGCAAGATCTACAACATCGGGAATCCGAAGAATAATTTCTCGGTTCGCGAACTCGCGCACAAGATGCTCGAACTGGCCGCCGAGTACCCGGAATACGCCGGCTCCGCGAAGCAGGTGCAACTCGTCGAAACGACGTCGGGCGCCTACTACGGCAATGGCTACCAGGACGTGCAGAACCGCGTGCCGAAGATCGACAACACGATGCAGGAGCTCGCCTGGGCGCCGCAATCGACGTTCGACGACGCACTGCGCAAGATCTTCGAAGCGTATCGCGGCCATGTCGCCGATGCGCGCGCGCTGGTCGAGCAGCAGAACTGACGGGACGCTCGCTTGGCTCGTATCGTCCTCAAGATCGACGTCGACACGCTGCGCGGCACGCGCGAAGGCGTGCCGAACCTCGCGCGCATCTTCGACCGCTTCAGCGCGCGCGCGACCTTCCTCTTCAGCCTCGGGCCCGATCACACGGGCTGGGCGCTGCGGCGCGTGTTCCGCCCCGGCTTCCTGAAGAAGGTGTCGCGCACGTCGGTGGTCGAGCACTACGGCGTGAAGCAGCTGATGTACGGCGTGCTGCTGCCGGGCCCCGACATCGGCCGCCGCGCGATCGCCGACATGCGCGCGATCCACGAGGCCGGCTTCGAATGCGGGATCCATACGTGGGATCACGTGTACTGGCAGGACAACGTGCGCGTGCGCGATCGCGACTGGACCGCGCGTGAAATGCAGAAGAGCCACGCGCGCTTCGTCGACGTCTTCGGCGCGCCGCCCGCAACGCACGGCGCGGCCGGCTGGCAGATGAACGACGCGGCGTTCGAGCAGATCGACGCATGGGGGATGCGCTACGCATCCGACGGCCGCGGCCATTCGCCGTATCTGCCCGTGGTCGGCGGCCGCACGCTGTCGCACGTGCAGATGCCGACCACGTTGCCGACCCTCGACGAAGTGCTCGGCATCGACGGCATCGACACGCACAACGTCGCCGCGCACATCCTGAAGTTCACGGAAACCAATCCGCACGACCAGGTGTTCACGCTGCATGCGGAACTGGAAGGCCAGAAGCTCGCGCCGGTATTCGAGCAGCTGCTCGCCGGCTGGCGCGCACAGGGCCATACGTTTGCGACGATGGGCGACTACCACGCGACGCTGGACCGCGACTCGCTGCCATCGTACCCTGTCACGTGGGGCGAGATTCCCGGCCGCTCCGGCGAGCTGATCGTCCAGCCCGACTGAGTTCGCGCGCGCCCGCGCCGCCTGCCCTGCCCTTGCGGCGTGCCGCCGCGACGCCCCGCCGAACCGCGCCGCCCGAGCGGCGCCTTTCCATAACAACAGGAGAAACACGTGTCCGTCGAAGTTGACCGTCAAGTTCCCGATTTCACCGCACCGGCGACGGGCGGCGACATTTCGCTGTCCGACCTCAAGGGCAAGAAGCTCGTCCTGTATTTCTATCCGAAGGACAACACGCCGGGCTGCACCACCGAAGGCCTGCAGTTCCGCGATCTCTATCCGAAGTTCAAGAAGGCCGGCGCCGAAGTCATCGGCGTGTCGCGCGACAGCCTGCGCTCGCATGACAATTTCAAGGCGAAGCTCGAACTGCCGTTCCCGCTGATTTCCGATGCCGACGAGGCGCTGTGCGCGCTGTTCGATGTCGTCAAGATGAAGAAAATGTATGGCAAGGAAGTGCGCGGAATCGAGCGTTCGACGTTCCTGATCGACGCCGACGGCGTGCTTCGCCAGGCATGGCGCGGCATCAAGGTACCCGGTCACGTGGACGACGTGCTAAGTGCTGTACAAGCGCTTTGAGGCGCGTTATATTGGGCCGCAATGAATGCCAGTTCGCTCCATATTTCTCGTAGCTGCGCCGGTGCCCGTTGCGATGCTTTCCGGCACCTGACGCGCATCACGACGGTATCAGCCAGCCGCATGTCCCGGTCCACGGGGCAGCGGCTTTTTTTATGGACTGCGCGCCGGCTCTCGGTCCGGCCCCTCACCCCGTCAAGGAGCTGATCGACACTTAGGCGAACCGGCTAGACGAAATTCCTGTGCGCCACCGCGCGCAAACTGCATGCACCTTCCACGTCACGCAGGATGCGATCAGCGGCGCACGCCATGCGACACGATTCCTCCCGAGGGACACCATGCCTTTGCCTACTGCCCCCAGCAAGCTCGGCAGCCTGCTGCCGCCCGATGAATACAAGGCGAAAGCGCGGCCCGCGAAAGCCGCGAAGAAATCCGCCGAAGGGGACGCCTCCACAGCCGGAGAATATGGCCCGGCCAGCGTGGCCCAACCGATGACCGAAGCCGCGAACACGGCCGCGCCGCTGCGCGCCGTCGCGGCGTCGACGCAAGAAGCCGCTGGCACGCCCGCCCGCGGTCGCAAGACCAGACAGACGGCCGCATTGCTGCAGCCGATGCCGGCACCGGCCGAACCGGCGGCACCCGCTGCCCCCGCCGCGCCGGTCGTCGCACGCAACGACAAGCCCGCGGCCGGCAAGCCGACCACCGCGAGCGCACGCGATGCCGGCGCCGCGACGAAGTCGCGCAGCCGCAAGCCGGCCGAAGCCGAATTGCAGAAGCTGTTCGTGCTCGACACGAACGTGCTGATGCACGACCCGAGCAGCCTCTTCCGCTTCGAGGAACACGACGTCTATCTGCCGATGATGACGCTCGAGGAACTCGACAACCACAAGAAGGGGATGTCCGAAGTCGCGCGCAACGCGCGCCAGGTGAGCCGCACGCTCGACGCGCTGGTCGCCGACGTCGGCCCGATCTCCGACGGCATTCCGCTGTCGCGTCTCGGCAGCCGCGAGGCGCTCGGCCGCCTCTACTTCCAGACCAGGCTCGCGGACATCGCGCCGGTCGAAGGCCTGCCCGCAGGCAAGGCCGACAACCAGATCCTCGGCGTCGTGCGCGCGCTGCAGCGCGACCGGCCGGACCGCCAGGTCGTGCTGGTGTCGAAAGACATCAACATGCGCATCAAGGCGCATGCGCTCGGCCTGCCCGCGGAAGACTACTTCAACGACCAGGTCCTCGAGGACAAGGATCTCCTCTATAGCGGCGTGCGCGAATTGCCGCAGGACTTCTGGACGAAACACGCGAAGGGGATGGAGAGCTGGCAGGACACGAAGACGGGCACCACGTACTATCGCGTGACGGGCCCGCTCTGCGGGTCGATGCTCGTCAACGAGTTCGTCTATCTCGAGCCGCAGAACGGCGAGCCGACGTTCCACGCGATCGTGCGCGAGCTGAACGGCAAGACGGCGCTGCTGCAGACGCTGCGCGACTACAGCCATCACAAGAACAACGTGTGGGGCATCACCGCGCGCAACCGCGAGCAGAACTTCGCGCTGAACCTGCTGATGAACCCCGAGATCGACTTCGTCACGCTGCTCGGCCAGGCCGGCACCGGCAAGACGCTCGTCGCGCTCGCGGCCGGCCTCGCGCAGGTGCTCGACGACAAGCGCTACAACGAGATCATCGTGACGCGCGCGACCGTGCCCGTCGGCGAGGACATCGGTTTCCTGCCCGGCACCGAGGAAGAGAAGATGCAGCCGTGGATGGGTGCATTCGACGACAACCTCGAAGTGCTGCAGAAAACCGACGACGCAGCCGGCGAATGGGGCCGTGCCGCGACGCAGGAGCTGATCCGTTCACGCCTGAAGGTGAAGAGCATGAACTTCATGCGCGGCCGCACGTTCGTCGACAAGTACCTGATCATCGACGAAGCGCAGAACCTGACGCCGAAACAGATGAAGACGCTCGTGACGCGCGCGGGCCCCGGCACGAAGATCGTGTGCCTCGGCAACATCGCGCAGATCGACACGCCTTACCTGACCGAAGGCAGCTCGGGCCTGACCTACGTCGTCGACCGCTTCAAGGGCTGGGGCCACAGCGGCCACGTGACGCTCGCGCGCGGCGAACGCTCGCGGCTCGCCGACTACGCGTCGGACATCCTGTAACGCGATACGCCGGCTGCCGCCGGCCTCCGACGCCACGCGGCGCTCCGGTTTCCGGAGCGCCGTTTTCATTTTTGGGGTCGAAAACGGTGGTCATGCTTCGTTACGCAACAACCTCACTTACACGCGAAACTTCAAGTAAATTCTCAGGAATGGTTGCCTAAGCCCCGCCGGAACGTCTACCATCGGGTCTGTCTGTTGTCATACGATTCGCGAGCGCGCTGCGCTCGTCCGCCTTGTCATGCTTCGAATCTGGGTTCCCGTCGCCGTCGTTTCACTGCTCGCGGCCTGCTCCAGCGTGCCGCCGCAGTCGGCCTCGCGCACCTCCGGCATGAAGATCACGACGCCGCGCGCCTTCCCGGCACCCGCCAATTTCCCGAAATTCGTCGACCACAGCGTCGGCCAGGAAGAGATCTCGATCCAGGCGATGAGCCTCGTCGGCGTGCCGTACCGCTGGGGCGGCAACACGCCGACGAGCGGCTTCGACTGCAGCGGCCTGGTGCGTTACGTGATCGGCCGCGCGGCCGACGTGGACCTGCCGCGCACGACCGCCGACATGAGCAACCGCGGCGTGTCGATCGACCCCGACCAGGTCGCGCCGGGCGACCTGATCTTCTTCAATACGACCGGACGCCCGCATTCGCACGTCGGCATCTATGTCGGCAAGCTGCGTTTCGTCAACGCGCCGTCGACCGGCGGCACCGTGCGGCTCGACTACCTGACGAACCCGTACTGGGCCAAGCGCTTCGACGGCATTCGCCGCGTCGCGCCGCCGCGCGGTGCGCCCGGGCCGTTCGATGCGCCGACCTACGAGGCGCGGCGCGATGCGCCGGCGGCGCCTGTCGTCGCGGCAGCCGCGTCGCGACGGCCTGCCTCTGCGTATGCCGCGTCTCAGGCGGGCGTCGCGCCGTCGCCCGCTCCGGTCGTCTCGACCGCGGCGGTTGCCCCGACGGCCGCGGCAACCGCCCCCGCCGCCGATCCGTACGAACCGCCGCCGCGCGTGCTGACCGCGCAGCAGCAGGCAACGTCCGTGAATGGCGACATGATCGCCACGACGGCGAATCCGGGGCCGACTGGCCCCACCGAGACCGGCACGCAGATTCCGACCACCGCGCTGACGGCCGCCCAGGCTGCCGCGTTCGACGCGGAACCGCCGCCCGCGGCCGCCGCGCCGTCGCTGCGCGACACCGAGCCCGTGCAGGTGTTGCGCGCTTCGACGCAATCCGCGCCGGTCAGCCCGCGCACCGCCACCGCCGACGATCCGATCGCCCGCTTCGCGAACGGCAGTTACTGATCCGGCGCATCCCCGGCGGCGGCCCCGCAGTGCGCCGCCCCTTTCCCGACCGCGCAAAGAAAATGCGCCGCAACCTTTTCGGTGTGCGGCGCATTGCGCGTATCGATCCGGCAGCGTCGATATCAGAAGATCTGGTGCCCGAGCCACCATCCGCCGGCCGCGAACAGCGCGGCCGCCGGCAGCGTCAGCACCCACGCCCAGACGATGTTGCCGGCGACGCCCCAGCGGACGGCCGACAGCTTCTGCGTGGCGCCGACACCGACGATCGCACCGGTGATCGTGTGCGTGGTCGACACCGGAATGCCGAGGAACGACGCGATGAACAGCGTGATCGCCCCGCCGCTTTCGGCACAGAAACCGCCGACCGGCTTGAGCTTCGTGATCTTCTGGCCCATCGTGCGCACGATGCGCCAGCCGCCGAACAGCGTGCCGAGCCCCATCGACAGGTAGCACGCGCCGATCACCCACGCGGGCGGCGCATCGGACGTCGCCGACGCATAGCCCGACGCGATCAGCAGCATCCAGATGATGCCGATCGTCTTCTGTGCGTCGTTGCCGCCGTGGCCCAGGCTGTACAGGCCGGCCGACAGCAGCTGGAGCCGCCGGAAGCGCCGGTCGACCTTGCTGGGCGCGGTGCGGAAATACAGCCACGACACGCCGAGCATGAACAGCGAGCCGAGGATGAAGCCGAGCAGCGGCGAAATGAAGATGAACGCAATCGTCTTCAGCAGACCGTCGATGTTCAGCGAGCTCCAGCCCGACTTCGCGAGCGCCGCGCCGACGAGGCCGCCGATCAGCGCGTGCGACGAGCTCGACGGAATCCCGTAGTACCACGTGATCACGTTCCAGCCGATCGCACCGACCAGCGCGCCGAACACGACATAGTGGTCGACGATCTCGGGATCGATCGTGCCTTTACCGACCGTCTGCGCGACTTTCAGGTGAAAGATGAAATACGCGATGACGTTGAACGCGGCCGCGAACACCACGGCTTGCTGGGGCTTCAGCACCCCGGTCGACACGACGGTGGCGATCGAGTTCGCCGCGTCGTGGAAGCCGTTCATGAAGTCGAATACGAGCGCGACGAGCACCAGCGTCGCGACCATCCATAGGGCGAGTTGTATCGAATGCATCGTGGTCCGCTCAGGCGTTTTCCAGCACGATGCCTTCGATGATGTTCGCGACGTCCTCGCACTTGTCGGTGATCTCTTCGAGCAGTTCGTAGATCGCCTTCAGCTTGATGAGCGTCTTCACGTCGTCTTCCTCGCGGAACAGCTTCGACATCGCCGCGCGCAGCACGCGATCGGCCTCCGACTCCCAGCGGTCGATCTCCTCGCACTGCTTGAGGATCTGTGCCGATTGCTTCATGTCGGACAGCAACCCGACGGCCTGCTGCACGTGCTGCGCCGACTGCGTGACGATGTGCGCGAGCTGGCTCGCCTCGGACGTGACGGACTGCACGTCGTACAGCGACACGGCCGTCGCGACGTCTTCCATCAGGTCGAGGATGTCGTCCATCGTCGTGATCAGCTTGTGGATCTCGTCGCGATCGAGCGGCGTGATGAAGGTCTTGTGCAGCAGATCGATCGCTTCATGCGTCAGCTTGTCAGCGGCCTTCTCGGCGGTCTGCACGTTTTGCTTGTGAATCTCGGCGTCGGCGAGATTGTCGATCAGCAGTTCGAGCTCGCGGCCACCGGAAACGATGTGCTTCGCGTGCGCGTTGAAGAGTTCAAAGAACTTGCCCTCGGTGGGCATGAATCGACCGAACATGGGATTCCTGAGAGATTGTCAAACGACTGTCACGAAAACGGGCGATATTGTACCGTTTTCGGTTGCGCCGCGACGCGCGCATATGCGCGCGCCGGGATTGGATACAACGCTTGGCGAAATAAGGGTTTACAACCGGCGTAGAAGTGTTACTCGCCGTAGAAGTTCTGCGCCCCCGCAAAGTTGTCGAACTTCGTGTATTGACCCAGAAACGTGAGCCGAACGGGTCCGATCGGGCCGTTACGCTGCTTGCCGATGATGATTTCGGCCGTGCCCTTGTCCGGGCTGTCCGGGTTGTAGACCTCGTCACGGTAGATGAACAGGATCACGTCCGCATCCTGTTCGATTGCGCCCGATTCACGCAAATCCGACATCACCGGACGCTTGTTCGGACGCTGCTCCAGCCCGCGATTCAGCTGCGACAGCGCGATCACCGGCACGTCCAGCTCCTTTGCCAGACTCTTCAGCGATCGCGAGATTTCGGAAATTTCGGTCGCACGGTTCTCGCCCTGCGACGAACCCGACATCAGCTGCAGGTAGTCGACGATGATCAGGCCGAGCTTGCCGCACTGACGTGCGAGACGCCGCGCGCGCGAGCGCAATTCCATCGGGTTCAGGCCGCCCGTCTCGTCGATGAAGAGCTGCGCCTCGCTCATCTTCTGCACCGCGTGCGTCAGCTTCGGCCAGTCCTCGTCCGTCAGCCGGCCGGTACGCATCCGGTGCTGGTCGAGCCGCCCGATCGAGCCGAGCATACGCATCACGAGCTGGGTGCCCGGCATTTCCATCGAGAACACGGCGACCGGCAGCCCGTACTCGACAGCGACGTATTCGCCGATGTTCATGGAAAAGGCCGTTTTTCCCATTGACGGTCTTCCGGCAACGATGATCAGTTCGCCGCCGTGCATCCCGGACGTCATCCGGTCGAGGTCGACGAAGCCCGTCGGCGTGCCCGTGACGTCACTCGGGTTCGCGGTGTGATACAGCGTGTCGATGCGCTCGACGACCTGCGTGAGCAGCGGCCCGATCTCGAGGAAGCCCTGGTTGCCGCGCGCGCCCTCTTCGGCGATCGAGAACACCTTCGACTCGGCCTCGTCGAGCAGCTGGCGAACTTCCTTGCCCTGCGGATTGAACGCGTCGGCCGAGATTTCGTCGGCGACCGACACGAGCCGGCGCAGCACCGCGCGGTCGCGCACGATTTCCGCGTAGCGGCGAATGTTCGCGGCGCTCGGCGTGTTCTGCGCGAGGGCGTTCAGGTACGCGAGGCCGCCGACGTCGTCGGCCTTGCCGGACGTGGTCAGCGCTTCGTACACGGTCACGACGTCGGCCGGGCGCGTCGACGCGATCAGCCGGCCGATGTGCTCGTAGATGATCCGGTGGTCGTAGCGATAGAAGTCGCCCTGCGACAGGAAATCGGCAATCCGGTCCCATGCCGCGTTGTCGAGCAACAGGCCGCCGAGTACCGACTGCTCGGCTTCGACCGAATGCGGCGGGACTTTCAGCGATTCGATTTGAGGATCTTGCGGCGCGTTCATGGGTTGGGATTATCGCGAATTACACAGGACGGCGCCATACCGGCCACCAGCGAACGGGCAATAAAAAAGGCAGGCCCCGGTTGCCCGGGCGCCTGCCCTTGTCCGGACGGCGGAAGCCGCCCGGAAAGCTTGCATACGCTTACGCGTGGTCGCCGATCACGTTGATCGTGACGTCGACGACGACGTCCGTGTGCAGCGCGATCTGAACGACGTGCTCGCCGATCATCTTCAGCGGGCCTTCCGGCATGCGAACTTGCAGCTTCTCGACTTCGAAACCTGCCTTCTTCAGCAGTTCCGCGACGTCGCCGTTCGTGACCGAGCCGAACAGACGGCCGTCGACGCCCGACTTCTGCGTGATTTCGAACGACTGGCCGTTCAGCTTCTCGCCGACTGCCTGCGATGCTGCCAGCTTTTCAGCAGCGATCTTTTCGAGTTCAGCGCGGCGAACTTCGAATTCGGCGATCGCTTCCTTCGTTGCACGGCGAGCCTTGCGGTTCGGGATCAGGAAGTTGCGAGCGTAACCGTCCTTGACCTTGACGATATCGCCGAGGTTGCCCAGATTGGCGACTTTTTCCAACAGAATGATTTGCATTCGAATTCTCCTTATGGCGTCGCCGAGTTACGCCTTGTGCTGATCGGTGTACGGCAGCAGCGCGAGGAAACGCGCACGCTTGATTGCCGTGTCGAGCTGACGCTGATAGTGCGCCTTCGTACCCGTCAGACGAGCCGGCGTGATCTTGCCGTTTTCGCCGATGAAGTCCTTCAGCGTTTCCGTGTCCTTGTAGTCGATCTGCTCGACGCCGGCAGCCGTGAAACGGCAGAACTTCTTGCGCTTGAAGAGCGGGTTTTGTTGCTGACGACGCTTGTCGAATTTCTTACCAGTCGGGCGGGCCATGATTTCAGTCCTTTCCTATGTCCTGCAATGCAGTGATGTGAAACACCAAGGTTCTCGCGTTGCGGCTCTTCTTTGCCAGGAAGCCCGTGAACAGCGTTTCGACGCCCATTTCACGACGCTCCAGCTTGCCGCTCGCCTCACCGGCCGCCACCGCCTCGATCGTCATTTCGACCTGACGGGGAATGCCTGCTTCGACGACTTCCGTGCGGTGATGCAACGTGGCGCTTGCGATCGGAACACCCGCCGGCGTATATCGCACCGGTGCGCGTTCGACGACGCTCGCCGTCAATTGCAACCTGTTCACGTGAGTGACGCGCTCCTTGATGGCTTAATGAGTGACGAACTTAAGCCTGCGCTTCGGTCGGCTGAGCTGCAGCCGCCTTCTTGGCTTCTTCGCGCTGAACTTCCTTCATCATCGGCGACGGGCCGGTCTCGGCCTTCTTCATCTTGACGATGAGGTGGCGCAGCACGGCGTCGTTGAACTTGAACGCGTGTTCGAGTTCGTCGAGCGTCGTCTGGTCGCACTCGATGTTCATGCAGACGTAGTGAGCCTTCGCGAGTTTCTCGATCATGTAGGCCAGCTGGCGACGGCCCCAGTCTTCGACACGGTGGATCTGGCCGCCGTGCGTCGTGATCGTGGTCTTGTAACGCTCGATCATCGCGGGCACTTGCTCGCTCTGATCGGGGTGCACGATGAATACGATTTCGTAATGACGCATTACACACTCCTTGTGGATTAAAGCCACCCGGGCGTCTGAACCGGTGTGGCAAGTGAGAAGCCGAAGATTCTAACCCGGATACGGGGCGCGTGCAATACCGATCGACGATTTCCGACCGGATTCGGCCATGTTTTCAACGACTTGAATGGCGCCGGCAGCTGAAGCCGCCGTCGGCGCGACCGTTCGGAAATGGGGGCGGAGTGTCGGGCGCGTGCCTGCGGGCCGGCGACGCGGCCCGCCGTCACTCGACGCGCGCCCCGCCCAGCCTCGCGTCGAGCGCCGTCCTGAACGCGGCCAGCGCCGACGGCTCGGCGTCGGTCACGGCCCACCACGTCATCCCGGCCGCCTCCCAGCGGTCGAGCGCGTAGCCCTGCGACACGGTCGCGTACGGCGCGGCCTCCCGCCCGACGCCTGCCGGCTGCACGTACACGTCGATCACGTGCTGCCGGTATCGGTACACGAGCACCGCGACGCGGCGCCGCCCGACGTAGTCGAGCCGGCCGCCCGCGAGCGGGAAGCCGCTCGCCGACAGGTCCTCGACCGGCGGCGCATAGTCGAGCCGGCCGTTGAACCAAGGCTTGACCGTATGCCGGTCGGTCGAGATCACGTCGATGTCGCGCGCCGACAGGCCGGCGCGCACGTGGCTCGCGACCAGTTCGTCGACCGTCTGGTCGGTTGCGGCGTGGCGGGCGGACAGCGCCATCCCGGCCGCCGCCGCGAGCGCGACCAGCAGCGCGACGCCCCAGCCGAGCCCGGGCAGCGCGGCGACGCCCGCCCCCGGTCCGGCCGACGCCGGGCGAGCCGCCGCGCCGCGCCCGCCCAGCCACGCGAACCAGCGGCGACCGGTCGGCCGAGGCTGGGCCCGCGGCCGCGCCGCCGCGTCGTCCGGCGCCGGTTCCACGCGGGCCTGGCCGCGCGCGTTCGCGCCGGCCGCCGCCGGCAGCGTCGCGAGGATGCTCGCGCGCAGCGCCTCCGGCGCGCGGTGATAATCGGCCTGCCGCACGGCGCGCCCGAGCGCGACGATCCGCTCGCGTTCGCGGCGGCACGCGTCGCAGCCTTCGACATGCCGCTGGACGCGCAACGCATCGGGCGCCGACAGCTCGCGGTCGACGTCCGCGTCCAGCAATGCGCGCGCTTCGTTACAGTCCATCGATCGCCTCCGATGCGGTTCCGCTTGCCGACGCACGTCCCGGCGCGGGTTCGGGTGCCGGCGCCTGCGTGCCGGCCAGCAGCGCGGCGAGCCGACGCCGGCCGCGCGCGAGTCGCGACATCACGGTGCCGACCGGTACGTCGGCGATCGCCGCGATCTCGCGATAGCTCAGATCCTCCATCTCGCGCAGCACCAGCACCTCGCGGTATTCGGGCGGCAGCTTCGCGAGCGCCGCGTTCACCAGCCGAACGTTCTCGCCGCGCAACAGGTGCGTGAGCGGATCCTCCGTCGCCGGCTGCCAGTCGTCCGGCACCTCCGTGTCGTCGAGCGTGTCGGGCAGCGCGACCTCGTGCGCGTGGGCGCGGCGGCGCCACTCGGTGTACCAGGTGTGGCGCACGATCGTCAGCAGCCACGGCCGCGCGTTGTCGCCGCGGCACGAGTCGACGAAGCGCAGCGCGCGCATGCACGCGTCCTGGACGACATCGTCCGCGTCGCCCGCATTGCCGCTCAGCCAGCGCGCGAGGTTGTACGCGGCGTCGAGATGCGGCAGCACGAGCACGCGAAACCGTTCGCCGCGCGCGACCGCGTCGTCCTCCGCCCGTTCGTCGACCGCCTGTCCGGCTTGCCCCACATGACCTCCCTGGTCCCGGCGGCCGAAGCCGCGCCCGTTCCACGTCCGTGCCCGGACAGACCGGCAGCGGGCGCTCTCGATGACCTTACCGCCGCTGCGTCGAGTTTATTCCCGCACGAAGCCGATGATGCGCAAAAAAATGCCGGAAACCGCCGCGCCCGTTACGGCGTGCTGTTCCAGTAGCCGGGGCGCGCATACGCTTCGCGCAGGTAGTCGATGAAGTAGCGCACGCGCGCGGGCACGTAGCGCTGCTGCGGATAGACCGCGAGGATGTCGTAGTCCGGCAGCGCGAATTCGTCGAGCACGGTTTCGAGTTCGCCCGTTTCGAGCTGCGCGGCGATTTCCCAGGTCGAGCGCCAGCCGAGCCCGAGGCTTTCCGCGACCCAGCGATGCAGCAGCTCGCCGTCGTTGCAGTCGAGATTGCCGGCCACCCGCATCGTCACGATCTTGCCGTGGCGCTGGAAATACCAGCCGCGGTTCTGGCCGCCCTGCAGGTTGAACGCGAGACAGTTGTGCTTCAGCAGGTCGTCGAGCGACTTCGGCCGGCCGTGCTTGCGGAAATACGCGGGTGTGCCGCACACGACGCGCCGGTTCGACGCGAGCTTCACCGCGACGAAGTTCGGATCGACCGAGCCGCCGATCCGGATCGACAGGTCGTAGCCTTCGCGCACGAGATCCACGACGCGGTCGGTCAGGTTGAACGACAGCTGCATTTCCGGCTTGTCGACGAGGAAACCGGGTGCGTGCGGCGCGACGTGCTTGCGGCCGAACGCGGCCGGCGCGGACACGATCAGGTGCCCGCTGACCGCGCGCCGGCCGGCTGCCAGCTCGTTCTCGGCCTGGTCCCATTCGGACAGCAGCCCGCGGCAGCGCTCGAGGAACGCGGCGCCCTCCTCGCTGACCACCAGCCGGCGCGTCGAGCGATACATCAGCTTCACGCCGAGGCGCTTCTCGAGCGCGTCGATGCGCCGCCCGAGCACCACCGGCGACACGCCCTCCTCGAGCGCGGCCGCCGCGAGGCTGCCCGCGTCCGCGACCCGCACGAACGTCTCGATCTGCTTGAAACGATCCATTTCCCGTCTCCGTCCCGACGCCGACACCGGCGGGAAGCCCCGTCCGGCCGTCATTCCATACTTTTAGTTTCGAAATAAGCGACTTCGGCTGATCTTATCAAACCTTTCTTGCGTCCCTAAAGTGTTCCCAACAGACCGATTCGCAAGATCCAACTATCCAAGGAGACATTCATGGCCAAGATGAGAGCCGTCGACGCAGCCGTACTCGTGCTCGAGAAGGAAGGCATCCAGACCGCGTTCGGCGTGCCGGGCGCAGCAATCAACCCGTTCTATTCCGCGATGCGCAAGTCGGGCGGCATCAGCCACGTGCTGGCGCGCCACGTCGAAGGCGCGTCGCACATGGCCGAAGGCTTCACGCGTGCCGCACCGGGCAACATCGGCGTGTGCATCGGCACGTCGGGCCCCGCCGGCACCGACATGATCACCGGCCTCTACTCGGCATCGGCCGACTCGATTCCGATCCTCGCGATCACGGGCCAGGCGCCGCGTGCGCGCCTGTACAAGGAAGACTTCCAGGCCGTCGACATCGAGTCGATCGCGAAGCCCGTCACCAAGTGGGCCGTCACCGTGCGCGAGCCGGCGCTCGTGCCGCGCGTGTTCCAGCAGGCGTTCCACCTGATGCGCTCGGGCCGTCCGGGCCCGGTGCTGGTCGACCTGCCGATCGACGTGCAGCTCGCCGAAATCGAGTTCGACATCGACACGTACGAACCGCTGCCGGTCTACAAGCCCGCGGCGACCCGCGCGCAGATCGAGAAGGCGCTCGCGATGCTCAACGACGCGGACAAGCCGCTGATCGTGTCGGGCGGCGGCGTGCTCAACGCAGCGGCCGAAGACCTGCTCGTGCAATTCGCCGAAACGATCGGCGTGCCGGTGATCCCGACGCTGATGTCGTGGGGCGCGATTCCGGACGACCACCCGCTGATGGCCGGCATGGTCGGCCTGCAGACGTCGCATCGCTACGGCAACGCGACGATGCTCGCGTCCGACTTCGTGCTCGGCATCGGCAACCGCTGGGCGAACCGCCACACCGGTAGCGTCGAGGTCTACACGAAGGGCCGCAAGTTCGTGCACGTCGACATCGAACCGACGCAGATCGGCCGCGTGTTCGGCCCGGATCTCGGCATCGTGTCCGACGCGAAGGCCGCACTCGAGCTGTTCGTCGCGGTCGCGCAGGAATGGAAGGCCGCCGGCAAGCTGAAGGACCGCAGCGCGTGGGTGTCCGAGTGCCAGGAACGCAAGCGGACGCTGCAGCGCAAGACCCATTTCGACAACGTGCCGGTCAAGCCGCAGCGCGTGTACGAAGAGATGAACAAGGTGTTCGGCCGCGATACCTGCTACGTCAGCACGATCGGCCTGTCGCAGATCGCAGCCGCGCAGTTCCTGCACGTGTTCAAGGCACGCAACTGGATCAACTGCGGCCAGGCCGGCCCGCTCGGCTGGACGATCCCCGCCGCGCTCGGCGTGCGTGCGGCCGACCCGCGCCGTCCGATCGTCGCGCTGTCGGGCGACTACGACTTCCAGTTCATGATCGAGGAACTGGCCGCCGGCGCGCAATTCAAGCTGCCGTACGTGCACGTCGTCGTGAACAACTCGTACCTCGGCCTGATCCGCCAGGCCCAGCGCGCGTTCGACATGGACTACTGCGTGCAGCTCGCGTTCGACAACGTCAACGCACCGGAGCTGAACGGCTATGGCGTCGATCACGTGGCGGTGGCCGAAGGCCTCGGCTGCAAGGCGCTGCGCGTGTTCAAGCCGGAAGAGATCGAGCCGGCGCTGCGCCAGGCGCAAACGCTCGCGGAAGAATTCAGCGTGCCGGTGGTCGTCGAAGTGATCCTCGAGCGCGTGACGAACATCTCGATGGGCACCGAAATCGACGCGATCAACGAATTCGAGGAACTCGCCGAAAAGGCCGAGCACGCACCGACCGCGATCTCGATGCTCGACTGATCCGCACGCCATTTTTTGACTGACCGACCGAAGAGGCTTAGCTCATGCCGAAGTTTGCTGCAAACCTGACCATGCTGTTCAACGAAGTGCCGTTCCTCGACCGCTTCAAGGCGGCCGCGGACGCGGGCTTCGACGCCGTCGAGTTCCTGTTCCCGTACCCGTACGCGAAAGAGGAACTCGCCGAGCGGCTCGAGACACACCGCCTGCGCCTCGTGCTGCACAACCTGCCGGCCGGCAACTGGGACCAGGGCGAGCGCGGCATCGCGTGCCTGCCCGATCGTGTCGGCGAGTTCCAGGAAGGTGTCGGCCGTGCGATCGAGTACGCGAAGGCGCTCAAGGTGCCGCAACTGAACTGCCTCGTCGGCATCCCGTCGGCGAGCACCGCGCGCGACAAGACCTTCGTCACGATCGTCGACAACCTGCGCTTCGCCGCCGACGCACTGAAGCGCGAAGGCATCCGCCTGCTGGTCGAGCCGTGCAACAGCTTCGACATCCCGGGCTTCGCGCTGAACCGCTCGTCCGACGGGCTCGACGTGATCCGCGCGGTCGGCTCGGACAACCTGTTCCTGCAGTACGACATCTATCACATGCAGCGCATGGAAGGCGAACTGGCCGCGACGATCGAACGCAACCTCGCCTCGATCGGCCACGTCCAGCTCGCGGACAACCCGGGCCGCAACGAGCCGGGTACGGGCGAGATCAACTACGCGTTCCTGTTCGCGCTGCTCGACCGGCTCGGCTATGCCGGCTACGTCGGCTGCGAATACAAGCCCCGCACCACCACGACGGAAGGGCTCGGCTGGCTGCAAAGCGTCGCCGGCTGCGCACCGGGCTCGGCGCGTCGCGCCGCCTGAGATCCGCTCTTCCCGTTTTCAGCCCTATAGGAGACTTTCACATGGCAACCATCGGTTTCATCGGCCTCGGCATCATGGGCGCGCACATGGCGCGCAACCTGCTCAAGGGCGATCATCAGCTCGTCGTGAACGGTGCGTTCCCGATTCCCGACGACCTGCGCGCGAGTGCGAAGGTCGTCGCGAACTCGACCGAAGTCGCGCAGAACGCCGACATCATCATCGCGATGGTGCCGGACACGCCGGACGTGCGTAACGTGCTGTTCGCCGACGACGGCGTCGCGAAGGGCCTGAGCGCCGGCAAGCTCGTGATCGACATGAGCTCGATCTCGCCGCTCGACACGCAGGAATTCGCGAAGCAGATCAACGCGCTCGGCTGCGACTACCTCGACGCGCCGGTGTCCGGCGGCGAAGTCGGCGCGCGCGAAGCGACGCTGACGATCATGGTCGGCGGCCCGGAGAAGGCGTTCGAACGCGCGAAGCCGCTGTTCGAGAAGATGGGCAAGAACATCACGCTCGTCGGCGAGAACGGCGCGGGCCAGACCTGCAAGGTCGCGAACCAGATCATCGTCGCGCTGAACATCGAGGCGGTCGGCGAAGCGCTGCTGTTCGCCGCACGCTCGGGCGCCGATCCGGAGCGCGTGCGCCAGGCGCTGATGGGCGGCTTCGCCGCGTCGCGCATTCTTGAAGTACACGGCGCGCGCATGACCAAGCGCACGTTCGATCCGGGCTTTCGCATCGAGCTGCACCAGAAGGACCTGAACCTCGCGCTCGACGGCGCACGCAAGCTCGGCCTCGCGCTGCCGCACACGGCGAGCGCGCAGCAACTGTTCAGCGTGTGCGCCTCGCACGGCGGCAAGGCATGGGATCACTCGGCACTCGTGCGTGCGCTCGAGATCATGTCGAACTTCGAGATCGGCCAGACGCCGGCCGCGTAACGCGGACGCAACGGCGCGCGTTTCGCTGCAACGGCGGAACGCGCGCGACGAATACACGCGATCCGGTCACGGCCGGTCGCATCGATGCGCGACGATGCGCGCATCACGGTGGGGCGCCCCGCCGCGTATCGCCGAAACGCGTGCGCGACGGGGCGAAAAACGCCGCTCTGGGCTGAGAGCGGCGTGGTGGGGTCCGCAGCGGCACCCGGCGGCGCCGGGGAAGCCTTGGTCGGTCAGACGTCGTCGTCGGGTGTCCGCCTGTCGGATTTCGCGTATTACATTTCTTTACGTTCAAGCGCGCGATTTTTCATGCAATCGTCGCGCTGAACGCCTACACTTTCGCCACGCCTTTCGAGAAAACCGCCGC
The DNA here is from genome assembly GCF_905339895.1 of Burkholderia sp. BCC1988. NCBI lineage: Bacteria > Pseudomonadati > Pseudomonadota > Betaproteobacteria > Burkholderiales > Burkholderiaceae > Burkholderia > Burkholderia sp. BCC1988. Next base: position 129,882 of record NZ_CAJPHA010000013.1, on the reverse strand, counting down.
GCTTGGCGCTCGCTCCGGTGAGCGCGCCCAGCGCGGTGTTTTTTTCGCCACTTCACGGCGCGTTTTCTTTTCAACCACCTAGGGAGTGCAGCGATGGGTCTTCTTTCGTTTATCAAAGAGGCGGGTGAAAAACTGCTGGGTCACGCCGATGCGCAAGCAGCGGAAGATCCGAATGCCGCGAACCAGACCGCGGCCGACGCGATCAAGAACTACATCGGCACGCAAGGTCTCGACACGTCGAACCTGAGCGTCGCGTTCGACGGCGCGTCGCGCACCGTCACGCTGTCGGGCAGCGTCGCCGATCTCGACACGAAGGCGAAGGTCAAGGTCGCGGCCGGCAACGTGCAAGGCGTCGCGGGCGTCAACGACGACGACCTGCAGCCGGATGATCAGGAAGTTCAGTACCACGACGTGAAGCCGGGCGACACGCTGTCGGCGATCGCGAAGGAAGTGTACGGCGACGCGAACAAGTACCCGGCGATCTTCGAGGCGAACAAGCCGATGCTGTCGAGCCCGGACCGGATCTATCCGGGCCAGAAGCTCGTGATTCCGCCGCAGTCCTGAGCATTCGCGCGGCACTGACGCAAAAAAGGCAGGCCAACGGCCTGCCCGGACTGCTGACGAACCCCACGCTTTTCGGAGCGTGGGGTTTCGTCTTTTTGGCATCAGGGTTGCAGGCTTGCCGCGGGGCAAGCAGTCGAATCCGCCGCGCAAACCGTTCACGAGGCGCCGCTTTTTCATGCACGCCGCGCGCCGCCCGATCGGCGGCCAGCGGTCACAGCGTGTCGAATGCGCGTTGCAGCGCGTCGCGCTCGTGAATCCCGTTCGCGAGCGCGAGCATCAGCAGCACGCGTGCCTTGAACGGGCTCAGCGACCCGGCGCTCACGAAACCGAGCGCGTCGTCGTTCGCGGCGCCGTTGCGCATCACGTGCCCCGAGCCGACGCGCGACGCACGCACCACGGCGACGCCCGCCTTCACCGCATCGGCGAGCGCCGCCTGCAGCGTCGCATGGATCGACCCGTTGCCGGTGCCCGCGACGACGAGCCCGCGCACGCCGGCCGCGACGAGCGCATCGACGGCCGTGCGCGTCACGCCCGCATAGCTCGCGACGACTTCGACCGGCGGCCACGCCGCGGCGATCGCCAGTCGCGCATCGCGCACGCGCGTCACGCGGCGCGCGAATTCGACGCGGCCGTCCTGCACCCAGCCGAGCGCGCCCAGTTCCGGCGACTGGAACGCATCGACCGCGTAGGTGCTCGTCTTCACGACGTCGCGCGCGCCGTGGATCCGGTTGTTGAATGCGACGAGCACGCCCTGGCCGCGCGCGGCCGGGTGAGCGGCGACGGTCACCGCGTTCAGCAGGTTCAGCGGGCCGTCGGACGACAGCGCGGTGGCCGGCCGCATCGCGGCCGTCAGCACGACCGGCTTGTCGCCGGTCACGACCAGATGCAGCGCGTAGGCGGTTTCCTCGAGCGTGTCGGTGCCGTGGGTGATCACGATGCCGTCGATCGCCGGATCGGCCATCAGCGCGTCGATGCGCGCGGCGAGCGTATTCCACAGCGGCAGCGCGAGATCCTTGCTGTCGATGCTGGCGACCTGCTCGGCCTCGATGCGTGCGACCGACGCGAGCGCCGGCACCGCGTCGAGCAGGAAATTGACGCCGAGCGCGCCGGCCTGATAGCCGGCCGTGCTGGCGGCGTCGGGCGCGGCGCCGGCGATCGTGCCGCCGGTGGCGAGTACGGCGATGCGCGGCAGGGCCGGCGCGGACGAAGGGGATGCGGGGTTCGGAGTATTCATGGCCGCGATTGTAATGGCTCGCGGCCGGCATCCGGTAGATACGCCCGGCACCGGACGCTGCGCATCATGGTTAGTCCCGATCGCCGCGGGACGCACGCCGTCAACGGCCACGTCGCCCGCCGCGTTATAGGAATGCCGTTTTGGTGTTTTCACATTGATTTGCCATAATCGGAGCGCGCGGCGTGATGTGGCCCTGTTCCCGTTGCGCCGGGCTTCGTGACGGCGTCGATATAAAACGCAATTCACCCCATGGGAGTGTCGAAATGAAAATCCAATCGCTCGTAGCCGCAGTGCTTCTCGGCGGCATGCTGGCTTCCCCCGCTTTCGCGGCGAACAGCCAGCAGGACAAGATGAAGGCCTGTAACACCCAGGCCGCCGGCAAGACGGGCGATGAACGCAAGGCGTTCATGAAGGACTGCCTGTCGGCCAAGCCCGCGAAGAAGATGTCGCAGCAGGAAAAGATGAAGGCGTGCAACACGCAGGCCGCCGACAAGAAGGGCGACGACCGCAAGGCGTTCATGAAGAGCTGCCTGAGCAGCCAGCCGGCCGCCTGAGTTCCCGCGCTCCCGCACGAATGCCGCGCACCGCTTCGGCGGGCGCGGCATTTTTGTTTTCGTTGCACGCGCATCGACGCACGCGATGACGTGGAATGCGTCGCCGCGCCGGCCGGCGGCGCCGTCGCTGCCGTCGTCGCGACCTGCTGCGCCGCCTGCCCGCCCCGCTTCCCCAGCACGCCGTACAAATGCCGCCATACGGTGCGGCAATTCGCCGCGATTTCTTCTATGATGGCTGCAACGCGGCCCACCCAAGTACAAGAAGCGCCATCGGGCCGCCCTCGAGACGGACGCGCACACCGCGTCAAACGGAGGCATGGATGGCATGGAGACAACACCGCTGGTTCCGCCGCTGGCTGATCGTGATCGTGTTCTGGGCCGTGCCCGTCGCGATCGTCGCCGTGCGCGAGATCCGCGAGGAAATGGCGTACAACAAGGCCGACCTGCAACTCGCGCTGACCACCTGGCAGCTCACCGATGCGCAGCAGGCGGCCGGCGCCGCCACGAAGTGCCACGGCGATCCTGACGCGGCGCGCGCGGCCGGCTGCCCGGCCGACGTGCTGGCCGCCAACGCGGCACGCCAGCAGGCGGCCCGCGACGAATACGTCGTGCGCCGCAACACGCTCGCCGGTTATCTGTGGCACGCGTTCGTCGGCTACTGGGTCGTGCCGGCCGCGTTCCTGTTCGCGTGCGGGGTCGTGATCGCGCTGATCCGCCGCGCGTTGCGGCGCCCGCCGATCAAGCCGCCGACCCCGCCGGCGCCGCCCGTCACGCACTGACCTGCACCTGCCGGCCCCGCCGTTCCCGCCCGCCCCGGCCGTCGCGCGATGTAGCGACATATCGCCGTGCGCGCGCCGGTCCGTCCGTTGGTGCGCCGCGACACCGCAAAACGATTCGGCGCCTTTTCATGCGCGCACGAAATGGGGTTGTAATCCGTTGTGATATAACTGCCGACGTGATCCGCTCCGTGAGCGAGACTCACTCCGAACGTCATCCGATGGAGAAGAACGATGCAAAAACGGAACCTTGTGCTGAAAGCCGCCGCTGCGCTCGTCGTCGGCAGCCTTGCGCTCACCGGTTGCACCACTACCCCCGACAAGCCCGACAACGCCGCGACCAACGCGTCGAAGCGTCAGGCGATCGATTCGAGCGTCGACGCCACGCTGTCGCGCATGTATTCCACGGTCAAGGGTTCGCGTGAACTCGTCGCGAAGTCGCGCGGCGTGCTCGTGTTCCCGGACGTGCTGCAGGCCGGCTTCATCGTCGGCGGCCAGTCGGGCAACGGCGCGCTGCGCGTCGGCGGCAGCACGGTCGGCTACTACAACACGTCGTCGCTGTCGGTCGGCCTGCAGGCCGGTGCGCAGTCGAAGGCGATCGTGTTCCTGTTCATGACGCAGGAGGCGCTCGACGAATTCCGCGGCTCGGACGGTTGGGCAGCCGGCGCCGGCGCATCGGTCGCGCTCGTGAAGATGGGCGCGAACGGCGCGGTCGACTCCAACACGGCCACCGCGCCGGTCCAGGTCATCGTGCTGACCAACGCCGGCCTGATGGGCGACGTGTCGATCAACGGCACGAAGGTCACGAAGCTGAAGATCTGACGCCGCGGCGTCCTCGTCCGTGCGCGCCGCGCGCGGGCGATGTGCAAACGGCGATGTCCTCGCGGACATCGCCGTTCTTTTATCCGCACGCGCCGCGCGTCAGGTCGTCGAATCGATCACCTTGAAGCGCGAGCGCTTTTGCGCACGAATCAGCGACTGGTACACGTCGACGTACTGCTGCGCCATCCGCCGCGACGTGAAGCGCTCCTCGAAGCGCCGCCGCACGCGTGCGCGCGGCAGCAGGTGCAGCCGGTTCACGGCGGCCACCGCGCTGATCTCGTCCTCGACGATGAAGCCCGACACGCCCTCGTCCACCACCTCCGGCACCGCGCCGCGATTGAACGCGATCACCGGCGTGCCGCACGACATCGCCTCGATCATCACCAGCCCGAACGGCTCCGGCCAGTCGATCGGAAACAGCAGCGCATGCGCGCCCGACAGGAATTCTGCCTTCTCGTGGTCGGCGATCTCGCCGATGTATTCGACGTGCGGCAGTGCGAACAGCGGCTTGATCTCCCGCTCGAAGTACTCCTGGTCCGCCGCGTCGATCTTCGCGGCGATCCTGATCGGCAGCCCGCACTGGTACGCGATGCGGATCGCGGTGTCGACCCGCTTCTCCGGCGAGATGCGGCCGAGGAACGCGAGATAGCGCGGCTCGACGGGTTGCGGCAGGTACAGCGTGTCGGGCAGCCCGTGGTACACGGTCGTCTGCCATTTCGCCTGCGGCAGCGGCTGGCGCTGCGAATTCGAGATCGAGATCACCGGCGCGGTGTTGAACGTGTCGAACACCGGCTGCTGCTCGGGCAGGTCGAGCCGGCCGTGCAGCGTCGTCACGAACGGCGTGTCCTGCCGGTTGAAGACCGAAAACGAGTAGTAGTCCATGTGGAAATGGAGCACGTCGAAGTCCTTCGCGCGGCGCGCGACCGTCTCCATCAGCAGCATGTGCGGTGCGACGCGGTCGCGGATCGACGCATCGAGCCGCAGCGCGCGCGGCCATACCGGTTCGAGCCTGGCCCGGGTCGTCGAATCGCCGCTGGCGAACAGCGTCACGTCATGGCCGAGGTCGACGAGCGCCTCGGTGATGTAGGACACGACGCGCTCCGTGCCGCCGTACAGCTTCGGCGGCACGGATTCGGTCAGCGGGGCGATCTGGGCAATTCTCATGGTCCACGTCTCCTGTGTCCTCGGTCGGCCGGCACGGGGGCTGGCGCACAATCCCCTCCGTGCAGCACACGGCCGGCATCGCGCCGGCCGGATATCTCATTATTATTCGCGATCCCGATGCCCGGAAAGCACCGGGCTTTCATTTTATGGGTGTTGTTACAGACAGGATACATTCGCGCCGCGGGCCCGACGGCGGGCTGCCGGTGGCATGCCGCCGACGCGGCCGCGCGCGCACCGCTTTGCCCGTCAGCGCGACGGCCACTTCCACGGCGGCAGGTCGCGCGTGTCCGCATCGACGAGCACGGTCGCGCCAAGCTGCTTGTCGAGCACCAGCGACTCGCAGCCGGCCTCGCGTTCGAGCGTCGCGATGAGCCGCGCCGCGTGCGACACGACCAGCACCTGCGAACGCTGCGCGGCCTGCGCGATCAGGCGGCCGAGCGCCGGCAGCAGATCGGGGTGCAGGCTCGTCTCCGGTTCGTTCAGCACCATCAGCGCGGGCGGGCGCGGCGTCAGCAGCGCGGCCGCGAGCAGCAGGTAGCGCAGCGTGCCGTCCGACAGCTCGGCGGCCGACAACGGCCGCAGCAGCCCCGGCTGACGCATCAGCACGTCGAAGCGGCCGCGCCCGCCCGGATTGTCGATGTCGATCGATGCGCCGGGGAACGCGTCGTCGATCGCGGCATCGAGCGCGGCCGCATCCCCGATTTCGCGGATCGTCTGCAGCGCGGCGGCCAGGTCGGCGCCGTCGTCCGCCAGCACCGGCGTGTGGGTGCCGATCTGCGACTGCCGGGCCGGCGCCTGCGCATCGGTCCGGAAATGATCGTAGAAACGCCACGACCGGATCCGCTCGCGCACCGCGATCATCTCCGGCGCGCCGACCGGATCGGCGAACTCGGTCATCATGCTGTCGAAGCTCGCCACCGGCTGCGGCACCGTGTGCCAGTCGCCCGACCCGATGCGCGCGCGAATCTGCGCGCCCTGGCGGTCGACCAGCAGCGTCGACGGCCGCAGCAGCGCGCCGCCCCAGATGCATTCGCGCTTCACGACCGGATCGAGACGAAACATCGACGCATCGTTCTTCACCGGCAGGCCGAGATCGATCGCGTAACCGAAATCGTCGCCGGCGAAACCGAGCTTGAGGCTCACCGGTCCGTTGCGCACCGTGCCGGTCACCGGCGTGTCGCCGCTCAGCATCGCGCGCGAAAAGCGCTCGGGGCCGGCCCACAGCGTCGACGGCAGCCCGCCTTCGCGCGCGAGCGACGGAATCACGCGGCCCTGCGCGGTGTCGGCAAGCAGCCGCAGCGCACGGTACACGCTCGACTTGCCGCTGCCGTTCGGCCCGGTGACGACGGTGAGCGCCGCGAGCGGCACGATCAGCTCGCGCAGCGAGCGGTAGTTGGCGATGGCAAGCGTCTTCAGCGCGGTCATGGAGGTGATGGCAGCAGGTACCGGCGCGCGTTCAGCGGCCTTCGGTGGCCTTCGGATCGGCCGCGGTGTTGGCCGCCGTGCTGGCGGCGGGCGGCCGCGCGTGCGGCCGTTCGGGGCTCGGCTCGCCGGGCGCCGAATCGTGCGGATACAGTTCCATCCGGCTGCGCGGCAGGCATTGCGGGAAACGCGCCTGCAGGTACGCGATCAAGCCCTCGCGCACGCGGCAACGCAGATCCCAGCACGCCGACGAGTCGGCCGCACTGACGAGCGCGCGCAACTGCATCGTGCGCTCGGTGGCATCGGTCACCTGCAGCACCTGCACGCGGCCGTCCCACTCGGGCGCCGCATGGACGAGCCGCGCGAGCTCCTCGCGCAGCGGCGCGAGCGGCGTGCGGTAGTCGACCGACAGGTAGACCGTGCCGATGATCTCCGAGCTGTGGCGCGTCCAGTTGGTGAACGGGTTTTCGATGATCCACTGCAACGGGACGACCAGCCTGCGCTGGTCCCACAGCCGCACCGACACGAACGAGCCGGTGATTTCCTCGATGCGGCCCCACTCGCCCTGGATCACGACGACGTCGTCGAGCCGGATCGGCTGCGTGAGCGCGATCTGCAGCCCGGCGATCAGGTTGCCGAGCACCGGCCGCGCGGCGATACCGGCGACGAGGCCGGCGACGCCGGCCGACGCCAGCAGGCTCGCGCCGACCTGGCGCACGTTCGGGAACGTCATCAGCGCGGCGCCCGTGCCGATGACCACGATCAGCACCATGACGGTCCGCACGAGCACCTTGGCCTGCGTGTGGACGCGCCGCGCGTGGAGGTTGTCGGCCGCATCCATCGGATGGGCCTGGATGATCGCGTCGCCGACGCCGGCCGCGAGCCGCACCAGCAGCCAGGTCAGCGATACGATGGAGCCGACCGCGGCCGCGGCGCGCATCCCGCCCACGAACGACATGCCTTCGTCCGTCTGGATCCACAGGAATTCGAGCGCAAGCAGCGCGAGCGTGACGAGCGAAGGTTTGTCGATGTAGCGCAGGATCACGCTCATCAGCGGATACGGCTGCGCGATGCGCTTGACGATGCGTGCGCCGAGACGGTGCACGATCACGACGACCAGCACGACCATGACCGACACGATCAGCGTGCCGGACCACGAATGCAACGGCGCATCGGCGATGCGCTGCAGTTCCTCGATTGAAATCATCGGCGCCCGGGATGCTTCGGTTATGAGACGCGGCGGCCTCGTCCTGGATGCGTCGGCGACGTCCGGGCAGCGCGCACCCGGACCCGGTGTCAGATCAACTGCCGCCCTTGCAGGGGAATGCCTTGCCGAGACCGAGCGATACCGCGGTGCTCGCGTTGTAGTCGGCCAGCTTCGGGTTCTCCGCGATGTACTTGCGCACCGCGTCGGTCATCTGCTGCGCCCGGATGTCGGGCGGCAGGCAGAAATACTGCCCGACGCGCGGCCCGGTGGTGCCGCCGATCGCGTCGATCGTGTTGTAGACGCCATCGGCAGCGCCTTCGATGTAGGCCGCGCACGACGCCCGCGACTTGACGTCCGTCTTCGCGCACAGCCGGTCGAGATCCGCGCCCGTGAAAGCCGCCGCCGACAACGGCACGGCAAACGCCGCGGCACAAAACATAGCCCGCAACATGGTGTTCCTTATGTCAATGCGGCCTCGGGCCGCTTGCTGCGCTGACCGGCGCGGCGGCCGGACGCCCGCTGCCGGCCGGGTTGCGGCCGGCCGGGCGCTGCGCCACCGCGCCGAAACCGTCATTTTGCACTCTTTTGCGCATCTGCCGGCGCCGATGCACCGACGCGCACCGTCCGCTTGCTCAGGATGTCGATCGCATCCGGCGCCTTGTAGTGCTGCGCGAACTCGAGCGCGGTGATGCCGAGCTGGTTCTTCACCTGCGGATCGGCGCCCTGGTCGAGCAGCAGGTTGACCGTCGACGCGTGGTTGCCGCGCGCGGCCATCATCAGCGGCGTCGTGCCGTTCGGCGACGCGGTGTCGATATACGCGTCATGGTCGAGCAGGACCTTGACGACCTCGTCCTGGCCGTTGGTGGCCGCGTAGTGCAGCGGCGCCCAGCCCTTCTTGCTGACTTCCGCGCCCTTGTCGATCAGCAGCTTGACGAGCCCGACGTCGCCGTTCAGCGACGCGAGCATCAGCGCGTTCTCGCCGGCCTTGTCTTCCTTCTCGAGGTCGACGTTCGGCGTCGTGGCGAGCGCCGCGGCGACCTTGTCGGACTTCTCGCGCGCGGCGATCACGAGCAGCGGGTCGCCGTTCGGTGCGATCGTGTTCGGATCGAGCTTGCCGCTCTTGAGCTGCTTGCCGATGTCGGCGATGTCGTCGAACTTGACCGCCTTGACGACCGGGTCGAGCGACTCGGCATGCGCGCCGGCGGCGGCAAACAGGCCGCTCGCGACGAGCGCGGCGGCGACGAGGGCGCGCTTGGGCAGGTATGTGGTCGGCTTCGTCATTGTTGTGGGCTCCTTCCCTGGGTTGTCGGCTGGGCGCGCGTCGTTAGCGGGCGATCTTGAACAGCCGGAAAAAGTTCTGGGTCGTCGCATCGGCCAGCGCCTCGACGGGGATGCCGCGCTCGGATGCGATAAAGCGTCCGACATGGCTGACGTACGCAGGTTCATTCGGCTTGCCGCGGTACGGCACCGGCGCGAGGTACGGCGAGTCGGTCTCGATCAGCAGCCGCTCGAGCGGCACCCGCCGCGCGACGTCCTGCACGTCGGTCGCGTTCTTGAACGTGACGATCCCCGACAGCGAGATATGGAAGTTCTGCGCGAGCGCCTGCTCGGCGACGGGCCAAGGCTCGGTGAAGCAGTGCATCACGCCACCCGGCACGTCCGCGCGTTCCTCGGCCATGATCCGCAGCGTGTCTTCCGACGACGAGCGCGTATGGATGATCAGCGGCTTCATCGTCGCGGTCGCCGCGCGGATATGCGTGCGAAAGCGTTCGCGCTGCCATTCCATGTCGGCGATCGAGCGGCCTTCGAGGCGGTAGTAGTCGAGGCCCGTCTCGCCGATCGCGACGACTTTCGGGTGCGCGGCCAGCTCGACCAGCTCCGCGAGCGTCGGCTCGCGTGCGTCCTCGTGGTCCGGATGCACGCCGACCGACGCGTACACGTTGTCGTGCGCCTGCGCGATCGCGAGCACGTCGGGCAGCGTCTCGAAGTCGACCGACACGCACAGCGCATGCGTGACGTCGTGCTCGCGCATGTTCTCCAGCACGGCCGGCAGGCGGTCGGCGAGACCCTTGAAATTGATGTGGCAGTGAGAATCGACGAACATCGTGTTTCCTGAATACGTAAGGCGAGCGCTCATGCGCTCGCCGGCAGCCGTTTCCCCTCTTCAAGGAAACAATACGCGCTCACGCGAACATTTCCCGATAACCGAGAAACAGTTCCTCGAAGACGAGCCGGGCGTTGAGCGGATGGTTCTCGACCGTCCGCTGGCGCGTCACGGCCTTCATGAAGCGTGCGAACGCATTCGCGTCGACGGCTTCCGCGCAACGCGCGAGCGCGGCCGCCTGCATCGGGAAGTAGCGCGGCGCGCCCGCCATCCGCTGCGCGAGCAGATCGTACAGCCAGCGCTGCAGCCAGCCGAGCACCAGCGGCACCGGCAGCTTCTGCAGCGTCTCGCCGCACGCGAACGGATCGCACGCGGCGCCGGCGGCGAGCTGGCCGAGCGTGAAATCGCGCAGCGGGCGGTTCTCGTCGCTCGCGAGCGCCAGCGCGGCGAGCGGCGCGCCGCCGGCTTCGGCGAGCAGCGCGCGCGCATCGTCGACGCCCTGCGCCGCGAGCCACGCCGCGGCCGCGTCGGGCGCCGGCACGGTCATCGGCCACTGCCGGCAGCGGCTGATGATGGTCGGCAGCAGCCGGTCGATGCGCGCCGACACCAGCAGGAACACGACGCCTGACGGCGGCTCCTCCAGCGTCTTCAGCAGCGCGTTCGACGCGGCGACGTTCAGCGCCTCGGCCGGATACAGCACGACGACGCGCGCGCCGCCGCGGTGCGAACCGACCCCGCAGAAGTCGAGCAGCGCACGCACCTGCTCGATCTTGATTTCCTTGCTCGGCGCACGGGTTTTCTTGCCGCCTTCGTCGGCATCGGCCGGCTTCGCGTCGTCCGCGGCGCCCGGCGCTTCGCCCGCAAGCGCCTCGGGCAGCACGATCCGGTAGTCCGGATGGTTGCCCTGCGCGAACCACGTGCAGGCAGCGCAGGTGCCGCACGGCTCGCCGTCCGGCTGCGGCGCTTCGCACAGGAAACCCTGCGCGAGATGCTGCGCGAACTGCAGCTTGCCGATCCCGGCCTGGCCGTGCAGCAGCAGCGCATGCGGCCATTGCGCGCGCAGTTGCTGCAGGCGGTTCCAGTCGTCGGTCTGCCACGGATAGATCATGTGGTGCGTTCCTTCGTGTTACAGCGCGGCAAGCACGCGTTCGAGCTGCTGGCGGATCTCGGGGATCGTCTGCGTCGCGTCGACGATCGCGAAGCGGTGCGGCGCCTCTTCCGCGCGCCGCAGGTATTCGGTGCGGGTGCGCGAGAAAAACGCGTCCGACTCGCTTTCGAACTTGTCCGGCATGCGCGCGGCACCGCGGCGCTCGCTCGCCACCTGCGGCGCGACGTCGAACAGCACCGTCAGGTCGGGCTGGAACCCGCCCTGCACCCAGCGCTCGAGCGTCTCGAGCTTGTCGCGCGGCAGCCCGCGGCCGCCGCCCTGGTATGCGAACGTTGCGTCGGTGAAGCGATCGGACACGACCCAGTCGCCGCGCGCGAGCGCCGGCTCGATCACGAGCGCGAGATGCTCGCGACGCGCGGCGAACATCAGCAGCGCCTCCGTCTCGAGATCCATCGGCTGGTTCAGCAGGATCTCGCGCAGCTTCTCGCCGAGCTGCGTGCCGCCCGGCTCGCGGGTGACGACGACCTGCCGGCCGCTCGCGGCCAGCCTCGCCTGGAGGCGTTCGCAGAACCATTGCAGGTGGGTGGTCTTCCCCGCCCCGTCGATGCCTTCGAAGGTGATGAATTTACCGCTCGGCATTATTGACCTCGTATGTACTTGTCCACGGCCTTGTTGTGATCGCCGAGCGTGTCCGAGAACACGCTCGTGCCATCGCCCTTCGCGACGAAATAGAGCGCGCTCGTCGGCGCCGGATTGATCGCCGCCTGCAGCGAGGCGACGCCCGGCAGCGCGATCGGTGTCGGCGGCAGGCCGCGGCGCGTATAGGTATTGTAAGGAGTGTCGGCCTGCAGGTCGCGCTTGCGCAGGCGGCCGTCGTACGCGTCGCCAAGCCCGTAGATCACCGATGGATCGGTCTGCAGCGGCATCCCGATGCGCAGCCGGTTCGCGAACACCGCCGCGACGAACGCGCGATCGGCCGCATGGCCCGTTTCCTTTTCGACGATCGACGCGATCGTCAGCGCTTCGTAAGGCGTCTTGTACGGCAGCCCCGGCGCGCGCGCGGCCCATGCTTCGTCGAGGCGCGTCTGCATCAGGTGGTAGGCACGCCGGTAGATGTTCAGGTCGCTCGTGCCCTTGTCGAACAGGTAGGTGTCGGGGAAGAACAGCCCCTCGCCGCTGCCGCGCTGGATCGCGTTGTCGGGGGCGCCGATCGCGCGCAGCAGCTCGGCGTCGCTCATGCCGGCCGTCGCGTGCGCGAGATCGGGATTGCCGTCGAGTTCCGCGCGCATCCGCTTGAAGGTCCAGCCCTCGATCACCGTCGCGACGTACTCGTTCACGTCGCCGCGCGCGATCTTCTGCAGCACGTCGTACGGCGTGATGCCGGTCTTGAATTCGTAGTTGCCGGACTTCAGTCGGCTCGACAGCCCGAGCAGGCGCGTCATCGCGACGAAGCCGAACGGCTCGACCGGCACGCCGCCGTGCTTGAGCTGCAAAGCGACGCTCTTCACGCTGCTGCGCGGCTTGATCGTGACGTCGAGCGTTGCGGCGCCCAGCAGCAGCGGCCGGGTCGCCCAGTAATACCCGCCGCCCGCGCCGGCAGCGGCCACAACGACGGCCAGCGCCACGACCGTCGCGGCGCATTTCTTCAGTAGGGACATGGAAACGAGACTCAGGTAAGACCCATATAATACTTGCTCGCCTCCGTCAAAGTCAGGGTTGACTGTTCCCTCATTCCATGAGCACACCATTCGCTTCACCGGCTGCCCAGCCCGCACCCGTCTCGCTCCCCGTTTTCCCCCGCCCGTCCGCCGCCGATTTCGACGCGCCGGGCGCCTGCATGCCGCTTGCGCAGTTCGGCGTGATCGACGTGGCCGGCGACGACGCCGCGACGTTCCTGCACAGCCAGCTCACCAACGACATCGAGCATCTCGATGCCGCGAGCGCGCGCCTGTCCGGCTATTGCTCGCCGAAGGGCCGCCTGCTCGCGTCGTTCCTCGCCTGGCGCGCCGGTCACGGCGTGCGCCTGCTCGTCTCGAAGGACGTCCAGGCCGCCGTGCAGAAACGGCTGTCGATGTTCGTGCTGCGCGCGAAGGCGAAACTGACGGACGCGAGCGACACGCTCGCGGTGGTCGGCTTCGCGGGCGACGTGCGCGAAGCGCTGTCGGGCATCTTCGACGCGCTGCCGGACGGCGTGCACGTGAAGGTCGACGGCCCGGCCGGGGCGCTGATCCGCGTCCCGGACGCGGCCGGCCGCAAGCGCTACCTGTGGATCGGGCCGCGCGCGGAAGTCGACGCGCGTCTCGCCGCGCTCGCCGGCACGCTGCCGGTCGTGTCGCCGGCCGTTTGGGACTGGCTCGACGTGCGCGCGGGCGAGCCGCGCATCACGCAGCCTGCCGTCGAACAGTTCGTGCCGCAAATGGTCAACTTCGACGTGATCGGCGCCGTTAACTTCAGGAAGGGGTGCTACCCGGGCCAGGAAATCGTCGCGCGCAGCCAGTACCGCGGCACGATCAAGCGCCGTACCGCGCTCGCGCACGTCGCCGGCGAGACCGACACCGTGCATGCCGGCGTCGAGCTGTTCCACAGCGACGACCCGGGCCAGCCGTGCGGGATGATCGTCAATGCGGCGGCCGCGCCCGCGGGCGGCGTCGACGCGCTGGTCGAGATCAAGCTGGCCGCGCTCGACAGCGGCACCGTGCACCTCGGTTCGGCCGACGGTCCGGCACTCGCGTTCGACGCGCTGCCGTACCCGTGGCCGACGGAAGCGTGACGCACTGACAACCCGGTCGCACGCCGGCTCGCACGATGCAGCCGGCGCCCGATGTTTCCTGCGAGAGATTCGCCCGATGTGTCTGATTGCCTTCGACTGGCAGCCCGATGCCGCCGCCGGTCCCGTCTTTACCCTGACCGCCAACCGCGATGAGTTCTTTCGCCGTACGAGTGCGCCGCTTTCGTGGTGGGAGGATGTGCCGGGCGTGCTGGCCGGCCGCGATCTCGAAGCGGGCGGCACGTGGCTCGGCGTATCGCGCGACGGCCGCTTCGCGGCGCTGACCAATTACCGCGCGCCGTTCGACATTCGCGCGGGCGCGCCGACCCGCGGCAAGCTCGTGTCCGATTTCCTCCGCGGCCCGTCCGTCGCGCCGCTCGACTATCTCGGCGAGCTGGCCGAGCACGCGGCCGTGTACAACGGCTTCAACCTGCTGGTCGGCGACTGGAAGCGGCGCGAGCTCGCGTGGTTCTGCAACCGCGCGGCCGAAGGCGAAACCCGCGTCGCCGCGCCGGTCGCGATCGCCGCCGGCGTGCATGCGCTGTCGAATGCCCGGCTCGATACGCCCTGGCCCAAAGTCGTGCGCAAGCGCGCGGAACTCGGCACGCTGCTGACCGACAACCCGGCCCCGTCGCTCGACGAGCTGATCGAGCTGATGCGCGATCCGCATGTCGCGGACGACGACGCGCTGCCGCACACCGGCATTCCGATCGAGCGTGAGCGTGCGCTGTCGGCCGCGTTCATCGAGACACCCGAATACGGCACGCGCGGCACGACCGCGCTGCGCGTGACGATGAAGGAAGGCGTGCGCCTGACGGTCGACATCAAGGAACGCTGCGACGACGACGGCTCGCACCGCACCGTTCGCCCGGGCAGTTTCGAGCGTGCGTTCACGTTCGACATCGACGCGACGCCGCCGCGCTGAGCCAGCGGCGGGGGCGGCGCGGGCGGCGCTACGGCGCGCGCGCCATCTCGACGTGCGGCACGCCGATTTCGACGAACGGTTCTCCGATTGCCGCGAAGCCGTGCCGCACGTAGAACGACACCGCGGCATCCTGCGCGTAAAGCCGCACGACCGGCTCGCCGCGATGCCGCGCCGCGTCCAGCAGCGCATGCAGCACGGCCGATCCGGCGCCCTGCCCGCGCGCGTCGGCCAGCACCGCGACCCGGCCGATCGTGCCGGTGCGCAGCAGCCGTCCCGTCGCGACCGCGCGGCGTGCGCCGGTCGCCGCATCGACCCGGTAGGCAACCGCGTGCAACGACAGCGGATCCTCGTCGTCCAGTTCCCATTCCGGCGGGATCCGCTGCTCGCGCACGAACACCGCATCGCGAATCCGTGCGGCATCGCCGCCCAGCACGGCCCAGTCGCCCGTTTCCACCCAGCCGTCGGTCATCGCTTCCTCCGCGCGGCGCCGGGCGCCGCCGCCGTCAAACGTCGTCGAATGCGGCCCTGAGCGCCGCCACCGCGTCGGCATGCGCGGCCCGCACCTCCGGCACGTAGCCGCCCATCTTGAAGAACTCGTGGATCATCCCCGGATAGCAGACCAGCGTAACCGTATTGCCGGCCGCGCGCAGCTTGTCCGCGTACGCGGCGCCCTCGTCGCTCAGCGGATCGTATTCGGCCGTCGCGATCCAGACCGGCGCGACACCGGCGAACGACGGCGCGTCGCGCGTGCCGTCGAGCGGCGCGAAGCGCCAGTCGTCGCGGTCGGACCGATCGCGCAAGTATTGCGTGAAGAACCACTGGATCGTGTCCTGCGTCAGCAGGTAGCCGTTCGCGAGCCGTCCGTGGGATTCGGTGTCCTGGTGACCCGTCACGCCCGGATAGATCAGCAGTTGCAGCGCAAGCCCGATACCCGCGTCGCGCGCGAGCACCGCGCAGACCGTCGCGAGCGTGCCGCCCGCGCTGTCGCCGCCGACCGCGAGCCGCGTCGCATCGATGCCGAATGCGGCGGCCTCGCGATGCAGCCAGCGCAATGCATCGTCGGCGTCGTTCACCGCGGTCGGGAACCGGTGTTCGGGCGCAAGCCGGTAGTCGACCGACAGCACCGCGCATTGCGCGTCGCGCGCAAACATCCGGCACAGCGCGTCGTGCGTATCGACGCTGCCGACCGTGAAGCCGCCGCCGTGGTAATAGACGAGCGCCGGCAGCGGTTCGGCGAGGCTCGGCTCGACCGGAAGGTACAGCCGCGCGCCGATCGAGCGGCCGTCGCGTGTCGGCACGACGCAGGCCTCGACCGAATGCATCGGCGCCGGCGCGACGTCGAGGATCGGCGCGCTCTTCTCGTACGCGGCGCGCGCCTGCTGCGCCGTCTGGTGGTGATAGGACGGACGTTTCGCGCGCTCGACCATGTCGAGCACCTGGGCAATCTTCGGATTCAGCGGCATCGGTGAGGACGGCGCGGGCGGCGCCGTGAGCGGACAAGCGTCACATGATGCCACGCCGCGCGGTGGCGGGCCGCCACGCAAAACGGCCCTGCCGGTGAAAAGGCAGGGCCGTTCGTCGAGGGCGCTTACGCGTCACTCGGGCCGGGCTGCGCATCCGGCGCGGTGCGGGTGCGTTGCCGCTTGATGTCGCGGCCCACCGCGAGCCGCCGCATGTACTTGAACGTGCCGAGCGCCTTCGCGACGAAGTTGCCGTCGCTGTCGCGCACTTCGCCTTCGCAATACGCCATCGTCGTCGAACGATGCATCACGCGTCCGTATGCGCGCAACTCGCCGCGCCCGGGCTGCATGAAGTTCACCTTCATCTCGACCGTGACGACGCCGACGCCGTCGTCGGTCAGGCTGCGCGCGGCCATCGCGAGCGCGATGTCCGACAGCGTCATCGTCACGCCGCCGTGCGCGATGCTCCACGTGTTCATGTGCCGCTCGTCGAGCGGCAGCACGATCTCGCTCGCACCGTCCTTCGCGGACACGAGCCGCACGCCGAGCAGGTCGACGAACGGGCTTTCGATCGACGGACCGGCCGCCGGGGATGTCGCGTCGCTCATCGTGCGCTGTCGGACAGGTAGTCGACGCACTGGCGCGATTCGGCCACCGCCACGATGAACTTCTTCACTTCCTGGTGAACCGGGTGCACCTGATACGCATCGAGCGCGGCCTGGTCCGTGAAATCGGACACGAGCACGACGTCGGACGTCGCTTCGAGGCCCGGCGTCGCGATGCCGACATCGAGTTGCAGGATGCCCGGCACGAGGTCGCGGCAGCCTTCGAGCTTTTCCTTCAGCTTCAGCGCGTTCTGCGCGCGCGTGCCGCCCTCGGCCGATTCCTTCAGCTTCCACATGACGATGTGTCTAATCACTTCCGTTGCTCCTGTTCGTGTTGGTTCGGCGGTTCGCCCAGAACCTTGCCAGCCGGGTATCACACAGCCTGTTCATCGTTCGCTCACGTTCGTCGAAATCGCTCCCTGCCGGGAAAAAGCGGGTATCCAAGCCGGTACAAGTTCAAGACTCCAACCACGATACCCGCTTTTTCACCGTGCCACTTGCGGACGTCACGATTCGGCTGGCGAAAGCAGCCGACAAGCGTACCAAACTTGCCGGCGCGAATGGACGGCATCTTGAGATGCGCCCATCTGGCTAGAAGCGCTGACGGTATCGATACGGGATTGCCGGAAAGGAAATCGTATTCGCGATCGGCGAATCGCCCTCCGCATTCCGGTTGTAAGCCCCGCATGGCTGGCCGCCATCGCGAACCACGGCTCACGCGCCTCTCGGCAGGCGCACCTCGAATACTGTTTCCGTCGGATCGGACCGCGCGTCAATTCGGCCGTGATGTGCCTTTGCGATTTCGCTGGCGATGTACAAGCCGAGCCCCAACCCGACATCGTCACTCGCACTTGCCGACTGGTCGGCTCCGCGCTGAAGGGGGTCGAAAATGCGCTCCAGCGTGAGTCGGTCCATCGCCGGCCCTCTATTCCCAACCTCGATGAGCACTTCCTTGTCAGCCGATACCGCCGTCACCCGCACCGGCGTTTTGGACGCGCCATACTTGATCGCGTTGCTCACCAAATTACTCAGCAATTGCTGCATGCGCTGATCGTCCCAGTCCCCCCGGAGGTCGCCGCTTACGTCGACCTCGATTTCCCGATCCGGATGAGCCGCCCGCAGTTCGTCGACCACATTGGCGAGCACACGTGCGAGATCGACATTGCGCGGAACAACGTTGATGCCCAGCCCGAGCTGGGTTCGATTGAAATCGCAGAGATCGTCAAGGAGGCCTTGCATGCGCCCCCCGCTTCTGATCAGCCGGGCCGCGGCCTCCGATACTTCCTCTCCCGCATTGAGCGCCGCCAGATAAGTCGCCGTGATCTGAATGGTCTGCAGCGGCGTGCGCATGTCGTGACCCAGCATGCCCAACAACAAGTTGCGAGCCTGCTCGACCTGCTCGGTAAAGAAAGCGACGGATTCCGCGAGCGCCTGATCGATCGCCTCGTTGAAACGAATCATGTCGTCCATGTGAGGCAGCCCCGGCTGGCACTCGTCGATCCACAGGCGCAACACACTGGCACGCAGCGCCCGATACTCGGCCGCCAACTGATTGATGTTGAAGCCTCTTCGGGCACGCAGCACGGCATGCGTCTGCGCGGCGGTTTCCGTGGCGTTCACCGGCTCGGGCGCGCGCCCGAGCGATTTTTCGTGTTGCTCGTCCCGCGTTTGCGGGGTGCCGATGTCCTTGGCCACGGCCTCGAGGATCTGCCGTGAATGGTCGCGTAGCGCGAACGAGTCCATGCCCTTTGCGGCCGGTAACAGCGTGGCGGCAAACGCTTCCCACTGCACCAGGATCGACTCCATGTTCCGCACGATGAAATCAGCTAGTCGCATGTCGCCCCACATAACGAAATGAACGGTGGATGCTCCTGTGATACCGCACGAGATCACGCGAATACCAACGATCGAAGACGCTTGCATGGCCAGCCGCGCGCAAACCCGTTGTCAGGTGCCCTCTATCGTATGGTGATTTGCCCGGCCCCAAGACGGGCCAGCGCGCGAAGCCGCAACCGCTAATGTGCAACAACTCGTGGTAACGCGAACTTCGTGGTTACCCGTCAAAGGCGCGGCTACGCCTGGCCATCAAAGCAACTTTCACGACCTGTGCTTCGCGTTTTTCGAATCGGCCATTGCCGCGCCCGCCACCGATCCCTTCTCACAACGGTCATGGCGGACGACATTGCAGTCGCCATGCGTTTCATGCATTGCCGATTAATCTTCGATTTGAAGCGCCATTTCGGATCAATCGACCGGTCGTTATCCGGATTCATTATTCATTTCGACGAAATTGCATCTTTTACCGGCTCGCCGGGTAATAATTACAGAAATCAAATAAAATACATCGAAATTGATCGAGCATGATTGACTTTGGCTTTCATGAAAATCTAGAATCCCCTACAACATCTTTCATCTGATCTTTTTCAGCACCGACAGAGCCTCATCCTTCGCCCGCCGAAAGCGCTCTCCATCGACTTCACCCGTTTCGTGACGGGTGGTGTGGGCTATCGTTTTCCATATTCATCCTTTATCGCCTCCCGATTAAAAAACGGTTCAATTCGTCCCGCAAGCATCACATCACGATTAATCCGGGCATTTTCCGAATGCCTGCGACGCAGAACGAAGCGGATCGAGCCGTCCGCTCATCCGGGCATTTCGATAAAAAAATCGCAGCCGTCAGGAGGGTCGTCATGAACGTGCATCGCTTCACGAAATCGCTGTGTCTGGGATTCGTCTGCGCCGGCCTGCTCGCCGCCTGCAACGACGACGACGTCCATTCAAACGACCCGCCACCCTCTTCCAGCGCCGCGCTGTCGTTCCGCATGGACGCCGGCGGGCAGATCAACGCGTTCTACCGGCAGGACAAGGTCGCCGCCCATCTGCTGGTGCGCTCGTCGACGAAGCCGCGTCTGCTTGTCGTGTTTCCGGCCGGCAACAGCGGCACCGGGCTGTGGTTCGACGACACCGCGCAGCCGGTGAACTGGAGCCTCGACACGCCGCCGTCCGCACTGTCGGCACCCGACCCGCACGGCCGCCCGCTGAACGGCATCGGCGCCGACCTGTCGGTCGACACCGACACGCTGACGATCCGCCAGGGCGTGCTCAGCAACGTGCGCTTCCTGCGCGACTTCAACGGCGGCGCGACGATTCCGCCGGAGATCGTCACCGCCCCGACGATCCAGGGCAGCGCCGCGCAATGGCAGCGCGACCGGCTCGACGGCGCCCCCGGCTACGCACTGCGCATCACGCTGCGTGACGGCGGCAGCATCGCGACGGCCGCGGACGGCAAGCTGGTGCTGCGCGCGGCGGCCGGTACGCGCACGCTGAAGCTGCATGTCGACGCGCTGTCGGGCGAGACGCCGATGTCGCCGATCACGCGCGCCGACCTGCTCGCCCCGTCCGCGAATCCCGACCCGGTCAGCCAGAACGTGCTCGAATTCCTGAGCTTCCACGACAAGCTGCTGGCCGGCTCGTGGCAGTACGACACGTATTTCGGCCGCGACACGCTGATTTCGGCGCGCATGCTGATGCCGGTGCTCGAACCGGCGGCGATCGAGGCCGGCCTGACGTCGGTACTGAGCCGCCTGTCGAACGACGGCAAGGTCGCGCACGAGGAAGGCATCGGCGAATTCGCACTGGTCGACAACGCGAAGCACGGCCGGCCGAACGATGCGACGCCGACCTACGACTACAAGATGATCGACAGCGACTACCTGCTCGCGCCGATCGCGGCGGCGTGGCTGATCGACGACACGCGCGGCCAGGCGCGCGCGGCCGCCTATCTCGCGCAACGCGGCGGCGACGGTCAGACCAATGGCAGCCGGCTCGTCGTCAACCTGCTGCACGTCGCGGCGACCGCGCAGCCGTTCGCGCAGCAGCCGTCGGTTGCGAACCTGATCCACCTGCGGCCCGGCGAGATCGTCGGCAACTGGCGCGACAGCACCGACGGGCTCGGCGGCGGCGTCTATCCGTACGACGTGAACGCGGTGCTCGTGCCGGCCGCGCTGCGCGCGGCGAATGCGTTCCTCACGCGCGGCCTGCTCGATCCGTACCTGGACGCCGGGCAACGCGCGGCACTCGCGAACACGGCGGCCGAAGCGGCCACGTGGGAACGGCAGGCGCCACCGCTGTTCCAGGTGAGCGTGCCGGCCGCACAGGCGACGACCGACGTGTCGGCGTATGCGCCGTCGGCCGGCGTACCGGCCGGCACCGCGCCGGGCGCGCCGCTCACGTTCTACGCGTTGTCGCTCGACCAGCAGGGCACGCCGGTTCCGGTGATGAATTCCGACGGCGGCTTCGCGCTGCTGTTCGGCACGCCGCCGGACGACGAACTCCAGCGCATCGTCGCCGACGTCACGCGGCCCTTCCCGACCGGGCTCGTCACCGATGTCGGGATGGTGATCGCGAATCCCGCGTATGCGAGCCAGGCACTGTGGCCGAAGTTCACGAGTTCCGCGTATCACGGCACCGTGATCTGGTCGTGGCAGCAGGCGATGTGGGTCGCCGGGCTCGATCGGCAACTCGCGCGCCAGGATCTGTCGGACACGACACGCGCGCTGCTGACGCAGGCACGGCAGACGATCTGGCAAGTGATCTCGAACGGGCGCGACATGCGCACGTCGGAGATGTGGACGTGGTCGTACGTGAACGGCCGGTATCAGACCGACGCGTTCGGCACGCGCAGCGCGGACGCGACCGAGGCCAATGCGGCGCAGCTGTGGAGTACGACGTATCTCGCGATTCGTGATCCGCAACTGCGGACCGGCAAGTACTGGTGGCAGGCGATGGAGCGGATGAAGGACGTGCAGCCACAGCAGGCGGCGGCCATCGCGGCGCGCCAGACGATGCGCCAATGAAACGAAAGCCCCGCACGCACATTCGCGTACGGGGCTTCATTCAGGCGGGACGCAAACCGCGCGGACATCGCATCGCGCCGCCATTGCGCTGCATCCGCGCACACCACGCCGCCGGATGCGCGGCGCTCGTCCGTCAGTGCGCGACCACGCGATTGCGCCCGTCCCGCTTCGCCTGATACAAGCGTTCATCGACCGCGCGCAACAACGCATCGACCGTCCCGCCGTCGACCCCATACTGCGCGACGCCGACACTGACCGTCACCTGCACGCGCTTGAAATCCAGCCCGAACGGCGAACTCGCGATCGACGAACGCACGCGCTCGGCCGTCATGCGAGCGCCCTCGAGCGGCATCTCGGGCAACAGCGCCATGAACTCCTCGCCGCCGACCCGCGCGAGCGCACCGGCCGGACGTATCGCCTCGAGACACTGGCGCACGACGCCGCGCAGCACCTCGTCGCCGATCTGGTGCCCGTATGCATCGTTGATGTTCTTGAAGTTGTCGAGATCGAGCGCGAGCAGGCAAAACGGCGTGCCGTCGCGTTCCGCGCGCACGATCTCGCGCTCGACCTGCGCGATGAACTGGCGACGGTTGGACGCGCCCGTCATCGGATCGGTCGCGGCCATGTATTCGAGCTTCTGGTTCGTGCGGCGCAGTTCCTGCAACGCACTCTCGGTGCGCGCCATCGATTCCGACAACCGGCTCATCAGGTCTTCCTGGCTGTAGATCGCCGAGAACGAGCGCGTCGTCTGCAGCGCCTGCACGACGCCGTAGCTGAGCAGGAAGAACCCGCCCGCGAAGATCGCATGCGCGAGCCACCACATGTGATTCCACGGCTTGCCGAGGATGAACGCGAGCGACGACAGCGCGAACGCCATGATCGACACGCCGTAGATCACCATCAGCGGCGAGCGGATGCGCCGCGCGAGCAGCACGCCGACGTTCAGCAGCGAAAACACCAGCGCGCCGCCTTCCATCGACAGCCGCGTACCCGGCGCGCCGGCGACCGGCGAATAGGCGATGTACGCAACCGCCACGTTGATGGTCACGAACAACACGACCCACGGCAGCCACGTGCGCGCGCGCGTACGCTTCTCCACCCGATCGGGCGGCTGCGAATACGACAGCAGGCCCGTGAGCAGCAGGATCGACATCACGAGGCGCGAGGCGGGCCCGTACAGCAGGAACAGCCAGATGTTGTGGTGCGCCATCCCGGTGAACAGACCGTGCAGCGCGTAGATCATCGCGAAGCCGAGAAAGCCGAGCGTCAGCCAGCGCAGCAGCGGCTCGCCGGACGATCGGTAGCACACCCACGTCACGTAGGTGACGAACGCGCCTTCGAGGGTCGCGGCCGCGATCGCGATTTCATGGAATGCGTGGTTCTCGAACACGACGTGCGGGTCGCTGAAGAACCACAGATAGGCAATCAGATAGGCCGGCAGCAATGCAAAACCGACCAGCAGGCATTTTGCGTAGAGCTTCGCGGCCGCGCTGACGACGCGCGGCGGTTCCCCGGCTGCATAGGTCGTGCTCAATTTGGTCCCCGTTTCGGTCTGCTGCGTGGTTCGAACGCCCACGGTGCCGGAAACGCGCGATGCATCGTCTTCGCCGGCTACCGGAAACGCGTCACGTGCGCCGGTACGACGCACGCGTTGGCCCATCCCGCCGAAAGGCAAATGTCAGAGCAAGTATAGGTGCGGCAAATCGTTTGACAAGTAAGGGGAAACGGCAGCGTCGAATGCATGGCGTTTGCTTCCTGTTTCTTACGAATCGCCCACGGATTTCGCCGATTCGCATCGCGGCCGCGGTTTCGGTCCCCCGAAAGCCGCGGCCGCCCCTCCTGCGCACAAATATCAGACGATTTCGAACAGGCCGGCAGCCCCCTGCCCGCCGCCGATGCACATCGTGACGACCGCGTATTTCACGCCGCGCCGCTTGCCTTCGATCAGCGCATGGCCGGTCAGGCGCGCACCCGACACGCCGTACGGATGGCCGACCGCGATCGCGCCGCCGTTCACGTTCAGGCGGTCGTCAGGAATCCCGAGCGTGTCGCGGCAGTACAGCACTTGCACCGCGAACGCTTCGTTCAGCTCCCACAGGCCGATGTCGTCGACCTTCAGCCCCGCCTGCTTCAGCAGCTTCGGCACCGCGAACACCGGGCCGATGCCCATCTCGTCCGGCTCGCAACCGGCGACCGCGAAACCGCGGAACACGCCGAGCGGCTGCAGCCCTTCGCGCTGCGCGGCATCCGCGTTCATCACCACGCACGCCGACGCGCCGTCCGAGAACTGGCTCGCGTTGCCCGCGGTGATCACGCCGCCCGGCACGGCCGAACGGATCTTCGCGACGCCCTCGAGCGTCGTGTCGGGCCGGATGCCCTCGTCGGCCGACACCGTCACGTCCTGCGTGAACAGCCGGCCCGTCGCCTTGTCGGCGACGCCTGCCCGCACGGTGATCGGCACGATCTCGTCGTTGAAGCGCCCGGCTTCCTGCGCGGCCGCGGCGCGCAGTTGCGAGCGCACGCCGTACTCGTCCTGCCGCTCCTTCGCGATCCCGTAGCGCTTTGCGACGTTCTCGGCCGTCTGGAGCATGTTCCAGTAGATCTCCGGCTTGTGCTCGACGAGCCAGCCCTCCTGGATCATGTGCCGGTTCATCTCGTTCTGCACGCACGAGATCGATTCGACGCCGCCCGCGACATACACGTCGCCCTCGCCCGCGATGATCCGCTGTGCGGCGAGCGCGATGGTCTGCAGCCCGGACGAGCAGAAACGGTTCACCGTCATCCCCGGCACGCTCACCGGCAGTCCGGCGCGCAGCGCGATCTGCCGCGCGATGTTCGCGCCGGTCGCGCCTTCGGGGTTCGCGCAGCCCATGATCACGTCCTCGATGCGCGCGGGGTCCAGCTTCGCGCGTTCGAGCGCGGCCGCGACCACGTGGCCGCCGAGCGTCGCGCCGTGCGTCATGTTGAATGCGCCACGCCACGATTTCGCGAGCGGCGTGCGTGCGGTCGATACGATTACGGCTTCGGTCATGCGAGTCTCCTTCGGTCCTGCTTGATGTTCTGCGTCGGATAGGAATGCGCTACGCCGTCGGGCGCGCGCCCGCGGACGTCACGTGTGCGACGCCCGCCGCCTGCATCTGTTGCCATGCGTGCGCGAGCGACCCGTTGAGGTCGATCGCGCGGCACGCATCGTTGATCACGGCCGCCTCGAAACCGGCCGCGCGCGCATCGAGCGCGGACCACGCGACGCAATAGTCGGTCGCAAGCCCGCAGCACCACACGCGCTTCGCGCCGAGCTCGCGCAGGTAGCCGGCGAGCCCCGTGCGCGTCGTGCGATCGGCTTCGACGAACGCGGAATAGCTGTCGACCTGCGCGTCGCCGCCCTTGCGGATCACGAGCCGCGCGTGCGGAATGTCGAGGTCGCGATGCAGCGCCGCGCCTTCGGTGTCCTGCACGCAGTGCACGGGCCACAGCACCTGCTCGCCGTACGGCAGCGCGAGCGTGGA
This sequence comes from Burkholderia sp. BCC1988, assembly GCF_905339895.1. NCBI lineage: Bacteria > Pseudomonadati > Pseudomonadota > Betaproteobacteria > Burkholderiales > Burkholderiaceae > Burkholderia > Burkholderia sp. BCC1988. The sequence goes on along the minus strand of NZ_CAJPHA010000013.1, from coordinate 104,808 downwards.
AAACGGCTCGCGGCCGGGATGGTTCGCCGCGAACGACACGTGATCGCGCGGATGCCAGTCCTGCGTCAACACGACCTGGTCGAAGCGTTGCGCGAGCGCGTTGATCACCGGCACGACCGCGTCGCCATCTGGCACCGCGAGTGCGCCGCCCGGCATGAAGTCGTACTGCACGTCGATCACGAGCAACACGTCATCAGTGCGTTTCATTGCGTTTCTCCTTGCAAGCCTGGCCGCGCGGTCACGCGGGCCGTCAGCCGTTGAACCCGCGCCCGGCGCTGGCGAGCTCGACGATCGACGGCGCGAGCTGCCACGCGTCGCCGTTCGGCGCGGCCGCATAGCGGCGGATCGCGCGCTCGACGTTGTAGAGGCCAACCATGTCCGCATACAGCATCGGGCCGCCCCGCCACAGCGGGAACCCGTAGCCGGTCAGATAGACCATGTCGATGTCGGACGCCTTCGACGCGATCCTCTCCTCGAGGATCTTCGCGCCTTCGTTGACGAGCGCGAACACGAGCCGCTCGACGATCTCGTCGTCGCCGATCTTGCGCCGCTCGACGCCGCGCTCCTTCGAATACGCGACGACCATCTCGTCTACGAGCGCCGACGGCTTCGCCTTGCGCTCGCCCGGCACGTAGTCGTACCAGCCGCCGCCCGTTTTCTGGCCGAAACGGCCCTGCTCGCACAGGCGGTCGGCGATCTTCGAGTAGTGCAGATCGGGTTTCTCGACGTAGCGGCGCTTGCGGATCGCCCAGCCGATGTCGTTGCCGGCGAGGTCGCTCATCCGGAACGGGCCCATCGCGAAACCGAACTTCTCGATCGCGCGATCGACCTGTGCGGGCAGCGCGCCTTCCTCGAGCATGAAGAGCGCCTGGCGGATGTACTGCTCGATCATCCGGTTGCCGATGAAGCCGTCGCACACGCCCGACACGACGGCCGTCTTGCGAATCTTCTTGGCGACCGCCATCACGGTCGCGAGCACGTCCTTCGCGGTCTGCGCGCCGCGCACGACCTCGAGCAGCTTCATCACGTTGGCCGGGCTGAAGAAGTGCATGCCGACCACGTCCTGCGGACGCTTCGTGAACGCGGCGATCTTGTCGACATCGAGCGTCGACGTGTTCGACGCGAGGATCGCACCGGGCTTCGCCACCGCATCGAGCCGGCCGAACACCTGCTCCTTCACGCCGAGTTCCTCGAACACGGCCTCGACGATCAGGTCCGCGTCCTTCAGGTCGTCGTAGGACAGCGTCGGCGTGATCAGCGCCATGCGCGCGTCGAGCTTCTGCTGCGTGAGCTTGCCCTTCTTCACCTGCGCGTCGTAGTTCTTGCGGATCGTGGCGAGGCCGCGGTCGAGCGCGTCCTGCTTCGTCTCGAGCAGCGTGACGGGCAGGCCCGCGTTGACGAAGTTCATCGCGATCCCGCCGCCCATCGTGCCCGCGCCGATCACGCCGACGCGGCGGATCTCGCGCACCGGCGTATCGGCCGGCACGTCGGGAATCTTGCTCGCCGCGCGCTCGCCGAAGAACGCGTGCCGCAGCGCACGGCTTTCCGGCGTCATCATCAGCGCGACGAAACCGTCGCGTTCGGCGACGCTGCCCTTGTCGAAGCCGTTCAGCACGCCGGCCTCGATCGCGTCGATGCACTTGTGCGGCGCGGGGAAATTCGGCGCGGCGGCCCGCGCGGAATTGCGCGCGAACTGGATGAAGCCCGCGGCATTCTCGTGGACGATCCTGCGATCGCGCACGCGCGGATGCGGCCCCTGCTGCGCGCCGACCTTGCGCGCGAACGCGACGGCCGCATCGAGCAGGTCGCCGTCGGCCATCGCGTCGAACAGCCCGCTGTTCGCGAGCTGCTCCGACGGCACCGGCGCACCCGACACGATCATGTTCAGCGCGGTTTCGAGGCCCACCGCACGCGGCAGCCGCTGCGTGCCGCCCGCGCCCGGCAACAGGCCGAGCTTCACTTCGGGCAGCGCGACCTGCGCACCGGGCGCCGCGACGCGATAGTGCGCGCCGAGCGCGAGCTCCAGGCCGCCGCCCATCACGACGCTGTGCAGCGCCGCGACGACCGGCTTCGCGCTCGCCTCCACCGCGCGGATCACGGTGTGCAGCGTCGGCTCCTGCAAGGCCTTCGGGGTATTGAATTCGGTGATGTCGGCGCCGCCCGAGAACGCGCGGCCCGCGCCGGTCAGCACGATCGCCGTGACCGACGGATCCTGCGCGGCACGATCGAGCGCGTCCATGACGCCCTGGCGCGTCGACAGGCCGAGCCCGTTGACGGGCGGATTGTTGAGCGTGATGACGGCCACGCCGTCGCGAGTCGAGTAATCCACTGCCATCTGCCTGCCTCCATGCATCGCGCGCCGGGGTGGCTGCGCTTCATTGTGCGCGGTCGAACGGCCGCATGTCCGGATCGAACGGAGGCAGCATACAACGAAAAAGCACGGTCGTTCAATTTGATTTTGTTGCCGATCCGGGGGCCGGATCGGGCGACCGCGCGGCGGGCCGTCGCCGGCCGCGGGTTACGGTGCGCAGCGCGCCGTCGGCAGCACGTAGTCGCGGAACGTCTCGCGCAGCTTCAGCTTCTGCAGCTTGCCGGTCGCGGTGTGCGGCAGCGATTCGACGAACACGACGTCGTCGGGCACCCACCACTTCGCGACCTTGCCTTCGTAGAACGCAAGCAGCGCGTCGCGGGTCAGGTTCGCCCCCTCGCGCGGCACCACGACGAGCAGCGGACGCTCGGTCCATTTCGGGTGCGCGCACGCGATGCACGCGGCTTCGGCGACGCCCGGGTGCGCGATCGCGACGTTCTCGATGTCGATCGAGCTGATCCACTCGCCGCCGGACTTGATCACGTCCTTGCTGCGGTCGGTGATCTGCAGGAAGCCGTCGGGGTCGATCGTCGCGACGTCGCCGGTCGGGAACCAGCCGTCCGACAGCGGCGACGTATCGCCCTTGAAGTAGTGATCGATCACCCAGGGCCCGCGCACCTGCAGCTCGCCGAACGCGACGCCGTCCCACGGCAGTTCGCGGCCGTCGTCGCCGACGATCCGCATGTCGACACCGCAGATCACGCGCCCCTGCTTCTCAAGCAACCGGCGCTGCACGTCGAACGGCCGCTGCGACTGCGCCCAGTTGAGCTTCGCGAGCGTGCCGAGCGGCGACAGCTCGGTCATTCCCCACGCGTGGATCACGCGCACGCCGTATTCGTCCTCGAACGTGCGCAGCATCGCGGGCGGGCAAGCCGAACCGCCGATCACCGTGCGGTTCAGCGTCGAGAAGCGCACGCCGGCCTCGCGCATGTAGTTCAGCAGCCCGAGCCACACGGTCGGCACGCCCGCGGAGAACGTCACGCGTTCGGCCTCCATCAGTTCGTACAGCGACTTGCCGTCGAGGTCCTTACCGGGAAGCACCAGCTTGCCGCCGGTAAGCGGCACCGCGTACGGCAGCCCCCAAGCGTTCACGTGGAACATCGGCACGACGGGCAACACCGCGTCCAGCGCCGACAGGTTCATCGCGTCGGGCAGCGCGGCGCCGTAGGCGTGCAGCACCGTCGAGCGATGTGAATACAGCACGCCCTTCGGATTGCCGGTCGTGCCCGACGTGTAGCACAGGCCGGACGCCTGCCGTTCGTCGAGGCGCGGCCAGTCGTAGCGGCCGTCCTCGGCGTCGACGAGCGTTTCGTAGCACAGGTACGGCGTCGCGCCGGACGGCAGGTGCGCGGCATCCGTCATCGCGATCCAGCCCTTCACGTGCGGGCACTGCGGCGCGATCGCGTCGACGAGCGGCGCGAAATTGATGTCGAAGAAGACGTAGCGGTCTTCCGCGTGGTTGACGATGTAGGCGATCTGCTCGGGAAAGAGCCGCGGGTTGATCGTGTGGCACACGGCGCCCATCCCGCCGATTCCGTAGTACGCCTCCAGATGCCGGTAGCCGTTCCAGGCCAGCGTGCCGACACGATCGCCCGCTTCGACGCCGAGCCGTGCGAGCGCCTGCGCGAGGCGCTTCGCGCGCTGCTCGCAGTCGCGGTACGTGTAGCGATGCAGGTCGCCTTCCACGCGCCGCGACACGATCTCCGTGTCGCCCGCATAACGCGCGGCATGCGCGATCAGCGACGACACCAGCAACGGCATGTCCATCATCTGGCCCAGCAACGGCTTACCCATCGTCTTGTTCTCCCGGAAGGACGCGAATCGGTGACCAGCCTCGAAGCGATGCGCCAGCCTGCAACCCGTCCACGGCCCGGACCGGCCTGGCGCAAGGCGCGCGGGCCGCCATGCGGGCGGCGCGGCGCCGCCTTACAATATCGGCTTACCCAGAGGCGCTCAACATGTCGTTTTCCCGAAGCGCAGCCGCTACGGCTGACACTCTCCCCGACCTCGCCGCCACGCTCGGCGCGCCGGCCGTCGGCGCGTTCGTCGCACTCGGCGACGCGTTTCATACGCGGCTGCCGGCAGCACCGCTGCCCGCGCCGTACGTCGTCGGCTTTTCCGACGAAGTCGCGCGCCTGCTCGGCCTGCCGGCGTCGCTCGCCGCCCAACCCGGATTCGCCGAGCTGTTCGCCGGCAACCCGACGCGCGACTGGCCCGCGAGCGCGATGCCGTACGCGTCGGTGTATTCCGGCCACCAGTTCGGCGTGTGGGCCGGCCAGCTCGGCGACGGCCGCGCGCTGACGATCGGCGAACTCGCCGGCACCGACGGCCGGCGCTACGAACTGCAGATCAAGGGCGGCGGCCGCACGCCGTATTCGCGGATGGGCGACGGCCGCGCGGTGCTGCGTTCGTCGATCCGCGAATTCCTGTGTTCGGAAGCGATGCATCACCTCGGCATTCCGACCACCCGCGCGCTCACGGTGATCGGCTCCGACCAGCCGGTGGTGCGCGAGGAGATCGAGACGTCGGCCGTCGTCACGCGCGTGTCGGAGAGCTTCGTGCGCTTCGGCCACTTCGAGCACTTCTTCTCGAACGATCGCCCGGACCTGCTGCGCCAGCTCGCCGATCACGTGATCGAGCGCTTCTATCCCGCATGCCGTGACGCCGACGATCCGTACCTCGCGCTGCTCGAAGCCGCGACGCTGCGCACGGCCGACCTCATCGCGCAGTGGCAGGCGGTCGGCTTCTGTCACGGCGTGATGAACACCGACAACATGTCGATCCTCGGCGTGACGATCGACTACGGCCCGTTCGGCTTCGTCGACGCGTTCGACGCGAACCACATCTGCAACCACTCCGACACGAGCGGCCGCTACGCGTACCGGATGCAGCCGCGCATCGCGCACTGGAACTGCTACTGCCTCGCGCAGGCGCTGCTGCCGCTGATCGGGCTGCAGCACGGCATCGCCGACGACGATGCGCGCGCCGAGCGCGCGGTCGACGACGCGCAGGCCGTGCTCGCGAAGTTTCCGGAACGCTTCGGCCCGGCGCTCGAGCGCGCGATGCGCGCGAAGCTCGGCCTCGAGCTCGAACGCGAGAACGACGCCGAGCTCGCGAACAAGCTGCTCGAAACGATGCACGCGAGCCATGCGTACTTCACGCTGACGTTCCGCCGCCTCGCGCAGATCTCGAAGCACGACGCGAGCCGCGACGCGCCGGTGCGCGACCTGTTCATCGATCGCGACGCGTTCGACGCGTGGGCGAACCTCTACCGCGCGCGGCTGTCCGAGGAAACGCGCGACGACGCGGCCCGCGCGGCCGCGATGAATCGCGTGAACCCGAAATACGTGCTGCGCAACCATCTGGCCGAAGTCGCGATCCGGCGCGCGAAGGAAAAGGATTTTTCCGAAGTCGAACGACTCGCGCAGGTGCTGCGCCGCCCGTTCGACGAACAACCGGAACATGAAGCGTATGCGGCATTGCCGCCCGACTGGGCCGGGTCGCTCGAAGTGAGCTGCTCGTCGTGACCCGACCGACCCGACCGACCGATCAGGAGAACTCCCCCATGTCACACGATTCCGACGACAAGACCTTCCCGTACCAGAAGGACGACGCCGAACTGCGCCGCCGGCTCACGCCGATGCAGTACGAGGTCACGCAGCATGCGGCGACCGAGCGCGCGTTCACCGGCGAATACACCGACACCGAGGACGCCGGCATCTACAAGTGCGTCGTCTGCAGCACGCCGCTGTTCGAATCCGGCGCCAAGTTCCATTCGGGCTGCGGCTGGCCCAGCTACTTCAAGCCGCTCAACGGCGAGGTGATCGACGAGAAGATCGACCGCTCGCACGGAATGGTGCGCGTCGAGGTCCGCTGCAACCATTGCGGCGCGCATCTCGGCCACGTGTTCGAGGACGGCCCGCGCGACAAGACCGGTTTGCGGTACTGCATCAATTCGGCTGCGTTAAACTTCGAGTCCCGACCCGAAAACGAATGAGCGGCACCGGACGGATCGGTCGGACAGCCTTGCCGGCTGCCCCGATCCCGGACGGTGGCGCCCGGCGGGTCCCCACAACGGTGAAAGGCCGCGCGATGCGGCCTTTCACGCAGCTGCGAGCGCCATGAAATTCCTGTTCGATCTGTTTCCGATCATCCTGTTTTTCGCCGCCTTCAAGGTCTGGGGCATCTTCACCGCCACCGCCGTCGCGATCGTCGCGACGCTAGCCCAGGTCGCGTGGGTCGCCTTCCGGCACCGGAAGGTCGACACGATGCTGTGGGTCAGTCTCGGCGTAATCGTCGTGTTCGGCGGCGCTACCCTCGTCCTGCATGACGAGAAATTCATTCAATGGAAACCGACTGTGCTGTACTGGCTGTTTGCGATCGGGCTGCTCGCCGCGCGCTATGCGTTCGGCAACAACCTGATCGAGAAGATGATGGGCAAGCAGCTGACGCTGCCGCACCCTGTGTGGGACAAGCTGAACGTCGCGTGGGCGCTGTTCTTCGCGGTGCTCGGCGTCGCAAACCTGTACGTGGTGCACAACTACACCGAATCGCAGTGGGTGAACTTCAAGCTGTTCGGCACGACGGGCGCGATGGTCGTGTTCATCATCCTGCAGAGCCTGTGGCTCACGAAGTACCTGAAGGACGAATGACATGACCGACGCTTTCCTCAACGCCTCGCCCGACGAACGCATCGCGCTGATCGAAGCGCGCCTCACCGCCGCGCTCGCGCCGCTGTCGCTCGCGGTGCGCGACGACAGCGCGCAGCACGCGGGCCACGCCGGCGCCGCTGCCGGCGGCCACTTCACGGTCACGATCGTGTCGGCCGCCTTCGCGGGCAAGCCGCGCGTCGCGCGGCACCGGCTGGTGTATGATGCGCTCGCTGATGCGATGCAGCGCGGCATTCACGCGCTCGCGATCGTGGCTTACACGCCCGAAGAATTCAACGAATCTTCAATCTAGTCTCAACAGGAATTCCCGATGATCCTGAAATCCCCCCGCCTGTGGGTCGCGGCGGCTGCTTTTGCAGCGGCACCGGCATTCGCCCAGAACATCGCCGTCGTCAACGGCACGCCGATTCCGAAGTCGCGCGCCGATGCGATGGTCGCGCAGCTCGTCCAGCAAGGCCAGACCGACAGCCCGCAACTGCAGCAGGCCGTGCGCCAGGAACTCGTGAACCGCGAAATCCTGATGCAGGAAGCGATCCGCGAAGGCATCCCGAACCGCCCGGACGTGAAGGCGCAGGTCGCCGTCGCGCAGCAGACGGTCGTGCTGCGCTCGATGATCGAGAGCTTCCTGAAGAAGAACCAGCCGACCGACGCGGAAGTGAAGGCGCGTTATGACGACCTCGTGAAGGGTGCCGGCGGCAACCGCGAGTATCACCTGCACCACATCCTCGTCGACAGCGAGCAGCAGGCGAAGGACCTGATCGCGAAGATCAAGGGCGGCGCGAAGTTCGAGGACCTGGCGAAGCAATACTCGAAGGATCCGGGCTCGGGCAAGAACGGCGGCGACCTCGACTGGTCCGACCCGAAGGCGTACGTGCCGGAATTCGCGGCCGCGGCGCAGAAGCTGCAGAAAGGCCAGATGACCGACGCGCCGGTGAAGACGCAGTTCGGCTGGCACATCATCCGTGTCGACGACGTCCGCGACATCGCCCCGCCGCCGTTCGACCAGGTGAAGGCGCAGATCGCGCAGCAGCTCGTGCAGCAGAAGCTGCAGGCGTTCGAGGAAGGCCTGCGCCAGCAGGCGAAAATCCAGTAACGTCGGCGACGATCGCCCACGCGAAGGCCGCTCCCTGGAGCGGCCTTTTTCATGTGCGCTTGCGGTGCGCGCGCCGACCTGCTGCCCCCGCGCCGTGCTTGAGCGCCGCCGCAACGGCGCCACGACGAGCAGGACGGGTCACACCAAACAAAAAAGCCGCGTCGAAGCGGCTTTTCAGTTCATTCGGTCGAGTCCGGCGAGATCGCACACGGCCGGCGCACCGAACCGTTACACCGGATGGAACACGTCGTGATAGCGGACGTCGCCCGATGGCCGCGGCGCGGCGTCGTCGAATGCCAATGCGAGGAAATGCTCGGGCGGCGCATCCGCGAACACGAGATCGCCGGACGGCACGAAACCGAAACGCGCGTAGTACCCGGGATCACCGAGCACGACGCAGCCGCGCGCGCCGAGCCGGCGCAACGCGTCGAGCCCCGCACGCACGAGCCCCGCGCCGATGCTCTGGCGCCGGCATTCGGGCAGTACCGCGAGCGGCGCGAGCCCGTACCACTGCTGGCTGCCTGCCGGCTCGCCGCCGATCGAGACCGGCGAGAACGCGACATGGCCGATCACACGCTCGTCGCGCTCCGCGACGAGCGACACGCCGAGCGCGCCATCCGCGCGCAACGCGTCGACGATCCGCCGCTCGAACGCGCCGTGCTGCGGCGCGTCCGCGAACGCGGCCACGATCACGCGACCGATCGCCTCGACGTCGCTCGCGCGCTCATCGCGCAGCGTGACGATCTCGACCGGCGCGTGCGGATCGAACATCAGCCGATCCAGCGGCGTGCGTTGCGGAACACGCGCATCCACGGGCTCGCTTCGCCCCAGCCTTCCGGATGCCAGCTCATCGTGACCGTGCGGTGCACGCGCTCCATGTGCGGCATCAGCACCGAGAAGCGGCCGTCGGCCGTCGTGACCGACGTGATGCCGGCCGGCGACCCGTTCGGGTTGAACGGATAACGCTCGGTCGCTTCGCCGCGGTGGTCGACGTAGCGCATCGCGACCGCGACGCGGTCGATGTCGCCTTGCTGCGAGAAGTCCGCATAGCCTTCGCCGTGCGCGACCGCCACCGGAATCCGCGAGCCTTCCATCCCCGCGAAGAAGATCGACGGCGACTTCTCCACTTCGACGAACGAGAAGCGCGCCTCGAACTGCTCGGACTTGTTGCGCGTGAACTTCGGCCACGCTTCGGCGCCCGGGATCATCGATGCGAGGCTCGACAGCATCTGGCAGCCGTTGCAGATGCCGAGCGCGAACGTGTCGGGGCGCGCGAAGAAGGCCGAGAACATGTCGGCGAGATTCGCGTTGAAGCGGATCGTCTTCGCCCAGCCTTCGCCCGCACCCAGCACGTCGCCGTACGAGAAGCCGCCGCATGCCACCGCGCCCGCGAAATCGGCGAGCGTCGCGCGGCCGGCCAGCAGGTCGCTCATGTGCACGTCGTGCGCATCGAAGCCCGCGCGGTCGAACGCGTATGCCGTTTCGAGGTGCGAATTCACGCCCTGCTCGCGCAGGATCGCGACGCGCGGGCGCGCGCCCGTCGCGATGAACGGTGCTGCGATGTCGTCGGCCGGATCGAACGTGAGCACCGGCGAGATGCCCGGGTCCGCCGCATCGAGCAGCGCGTCGTATTCGGCGTCCGCGCAGGCGGGGTTGTCGCGCAGGCGCGCGATGCGCCAGCTCACTTCGCCCCATGCGCGATGGAGTTCCGCGCGCGGCGCGTCGAACACCTTCTTCGCGTCGCGGTACACCTCGATCACGTCGCGATCGTTGACCGTGCCGATCACGTGCGAGCACGCCGACAGGCCGAACTCGCGCAGCGCGCCGAGCACCGCGTCGCGATCGGCCGCGCGCACCTGCACGACGGCACCGAGTTCTTCCGAGAACAGCGCGCGCAGCGTGCGATCCTCGCGACGGCCGCTCGTCTGCTTCGCCCAGTCCTTCGCGTCGCCGTAGTCGGATTCGTGATTCGGGTCGAGCGTCAGCATGTCGACGTTCAGCGACACGCCCGCGTGACCCGCGAACGCCATTTCGCACACCGTCGCCCACAGGCCGCCGTCCGAGCGGTCGTGGTACGCGAGCAGCGTGCCTTGCGCGTTGAGCGACTGGATCGCGTTGAAGAAGCGCTTCAGATCTTCCGGATCGTCGACGTCCGGCGTCGTGTCACCGACCTGCTGCGTGACCTGCGCGAAGATGCTGCCGCCCATGCGGTTCTTGCCGCGGCCGAGATCGATCGCGATCAGCACGCTGTCGCCTGCGTCGGCGATGCGGCGCAGTTGCGGCGTCAGGTGACGGCGCACGTCTTCGACCGGCGCGAACGCGGAGATGATCAGCGACACCGGCGACACGACTTCCTTCGCGACGCCCTGCTCGTCCCACTTGGTCTTCATCGACAACGAGTCCTTGCCGACCGGGATGCCGATCCCGAGCGCCGGGCACAGCTCCATGCCGATCGCCTTGACCGTGTCGAACAGCGCGGCGTCCTCGCCGGCCGTGCCGCACGCGGCCATCCAGTTCGCCGACAGCTTCAGCTTGTCGAGCGACGCGATCGGCGCGCTCGCGATGTTCGTGATCGCCTCGCCGACCGCCATGCGGCCCGAGGCCGGCGCGTCGATCACCGCGAGCGGCGTGCGCTCGGCCATCGTCATCGCCTCGCCCTTGAAGCCCGCGTAGTCGAGCGCGGTCACCGCGCAGTCGGCCACCGGCACCTGCCACGGGCCGACCATCTGGTCGCGCACCGAGGTGCCGCCGACCGAACGGTCGCCGATCGTGATCAGGAACGACTTGCTGCCGACCGTCGGGTGCTTCAGCACGTCGACCGCGATTTCCGACAGCGCGACGCCCGTCACGTCGACCGGCGCGCGCTCGGTCGCGACACGCGTGACGTCGCGGTGCATGCGCGGCGGCTTGCCGAGCAGCACTTCCATCGGCATGTCGACCGGGTATTCCTCGACGCCCGTCGCTTCGTCGTCGACGAGCTTCAGCTGGCGTTCGTCGGTCGCGATACCGACCACCGCGAACGGGCAGCGCTCGCGTGCGCAGATCGCCTCGAAGCGCGGCAGGTCGGCCGGCGCGATCGCCAGCACGTAGCGCTCCTGCGCCTCGTTCGACCAGATTTCGCGCGGCGACAGGCCCGATTCCTCGAGCGCGACCTTGCGCAGTTCGAAGCGTGCGCCCTTGCCCGCGCCGTCGACGATCTCGGGGAACGCGTTCGACAGGCCGCCCGCGCCGACGTCGTGGATGCTCAGGATCGGGTTTTCCGCGCCGAGCTGCCAGCAGCCGTTGATCACTTCCTGCGCGCGCCGCTCGATTTCCGGGTTGCCGCGCTGCACCGAGTCGAAGTCGAGTTCGGCCGTGTTCGCGCCGGTCGCCATCGAGCTCGCCGCGCCGCCGCCCATGCCGATCCGCATGCCGGGGCCGCCGATCTGGATCAGCAGCGAGCCGGCCGGCACGTCGTGCTTGTGCGTGTGCTGATCCGCGATGTTGCCGAGGCCGCCCGCGATCATGATCGGCTTGTGATAGCCGTGCACCTTCCCGCCGACGTTCTGCTCGTACACGCGGAAATAGCCGCCGAGGTTCGGCCGGCCGAATTCGTTGTTGAACGCGGCGCCGCCGAGCGGGCCGTCGATCATGATCTGCAGCGGCGACGCGATGCGGTCCGGACGGCCATACGGGCCGTGCTGCTCGTTCGGGTTGCGCTCGGCGACCGGCTGCGCCGCGTCGCGTGCGTTCTCCCACGACTGGCGTGCGTCCGGCAGGTCGAGGTTCGACACCGTGAAGCCCGTGAGGCCGGCCTTCGGACGCGCACCGCGGCCCGTCGCGCCTTCGTCGCGGATCTCGCCGCCCGCGCCGGTCGCCGCGCCCGGGAACGGCGAGATCGCCGTCGGGTGGTTGTGCGTCTCGACCTTCATCAGCGTGTGCGTGAGCTCGGTGTGGCGCCCGTAGCGCTCGCCCGGCTCGCCGGCCGCGCCCGCGTTGCGCGGGAACCAGCGCTCGGCTTCGGCGCCGACCATGATCGACGAGTTGTCCGAATACGCGACGATCGTGCCTTGCGGGCTCAGCTTCTCGGTGTTGCGGATCATCGCGAACAGCGACATGTCCTGCGCTTCGCCGTCGATCGTCCAGTTCGCGTTGAAGATCTTGTGGCGGCAGTGCTCGCTGTTCGCCTGCGCGAACATCATCAGCTCGACGTCGGTCGGGTTGCGTTCGAGCTTGCGGAACGCGTCGACCAGGTAGTCGATCTCGTCGTCGGCGAGCGCGAGGCCCAGCTCGACGTTCGCGCGCTCGAGCGCGGCGCGGCCGACGCCCAGCACGTCGACGGTCGCGAGCGGCTTGGCCGGCAGCTCGTCGAACAGGTGCTTCGCGTCGTCGCGCGCGGCGACCACGCTTTCGGTCATCCGGTCATGCAGCGCGGCTGCCACCGCGGCGCGCGCGTCGTCGGACAGCGCCTTCTTGCCGCCGAGCAGGCCCGACTTCAGCGTGACCGTGAATTCGACGCCGCGCTCGATGCGGCGCACCTGCGTGAGGCCGCAGTGCTGCGCGATGTCGGTCGCCTTGCTCGCCCACGGCGAAACGGTGCCGAAGCGCGGCAGCACGACGAAGGTCTCGGTCGTACCCTTCTCGGCCGCCGGCTCGAACGGCGCGCCGTAGTGCATCAGCGCGTCGATGCGCGCGCTGTCGTCGGCCGACAGCGGCTCGGCCGCATTGACGAAGTGCAGGAACTGGCCGCGTACCGCGACGATGTTGGCGTCGATTTGCCTGAGCGTGTCGAGCAGACGGGTTTGACGGAAATCGGAGAGGGCCGAAGCGCCGGGAAAACACGAGAAGTGAGCCATGGGCTGGACTGACGTCGATGAGTCGCGCGAGGTGGCGACGTGGGGCGAAAGGAAGGCCGTAATTATACCCGGAAGTCGGTCATCCCAGACCGGCTGATCGGCACCCTGATCGGCACCCATCACGCACCGCGACGGTGCACCGGCATCCACGGCGCCCGGCCGGCCGCCGGGCCGGCGTGCGCGGCCGCGGTGGCCTGTGACCGCAAGACGGCGGAATCGGATGGGGTTGCGTGGCACCGGTTCGCGTGATTTTGGCGCTATCATTCCCGGTTCACCGGGCCGGGGGCCCGTCAGCGAATTCTCACCGGGCGGCGTGCGCGCCGCCCGTCATCGAAGCAATCCATGGATGTCATCGTCATCGGCGGCGGAATCAGCGGCGTCGCCACCGCCTACCAGCTGCGCGCGGCCGGCCATCGCGTGTGCGTGGTCGAACGCCACGCGACCGTCGCGCAGGGCGCGACCTACGGCGACGGCGGCACGCTGCTGCCGAGCCCGCTCGACGTCTGGTTCGGCCCGACCTTCATGCGCCAGCGCCAGCCGCGCGACACCGGCATCGTCTACAAGCCGGGCTTCAACGGCGGCGTGCGCCGCTTCGTCAAGCAGCTCGCCGCGCTGCGCGAACCCGATGCATTCACCGCGCAGTATGCACGGCTGCGCCCGCTGATCGACGCGTCGCGCGAGTCGCTCGCCGACATCGAGGCGCGCTTCCAGCTCGAATTCGAGCAGAAAGCCGGGATCCTGCACGTCGTGCGCGACCCGCGCGACTGGGAAGCGCTGCAGCCGGCGCTCGACCTGCTGCGCGCGCTCGACCAGCCGTACCGCGTGCTCACCGCCGACGAATGCGCGGCGCTCGAACCGTCGGTGCCGGCCGAGCCCGGCTTCGCCGGCGGCGTGCTGCTCGAGAGCGAGCGCACCGGAAACTGCCCGCTGTTCGCGAAACTGGTCAAGCAGACGCTCGACGAGCACGGCGTGCAGTTCCGCTTCGGCGCGGACGTCGCGGCGATCCGCGTCGACACCGGCCGCGCCGCGATCGAGCTCGCACCGGCCGGCGGCCGGCACGCGAAGAAGGCGCACGAGGTCGACGTGATGGCGGCCGACGCGATCGTGGTCGCTGCCGGCGCCGGCAGCCTGCCGCTGCTGGAGCGGCTCGGCTGGCGGCTGCCGCTGCACCCGGTCCGCGCGCATACGCTGACCGCGCCGGTCGCGTACGAAGAACATGCGCCGCACCTGAGCGTCGTCGATTCGATCAAGCGGATCTCGATCACGCGCACCCACCAGCGGCTGCGCATCGGCGGCGGCGCCGTGCTGCAAAGCCTCGCCGACACCGCGAAGCCGCTCCCCGAGCCGCTGTCCGAAGCCGCGCTCGCGCTGCTCGGCCAGGCCGTCCACGACTGGGTGCCGGGCGCCGCGAAGATTTCCGCCGCGCTGTCGTGGCAAGGCACGCAACTGCTGTCACCGGACGGCCTGCCGGTCGTCGGTCCGACCCCGCATCCGCGCGTGTTCGTCAATTTCGGTCACGGCCCGGCCGGTTGGGGCCTCGCGTGCGGGTCTGCTAAAGTGGTGACAGACTGTCTGGCCGGCGACACGCAGCAGTGGCCCGCCGACACGCTCGCCGCGCTGAGCGCCGCGCGCTTCACGACCTGACCGCCGCGGGCCCGTCCCGGGGCGCTTCCTCCCGCCGCCATGACCCCGCGATGACGAATACCCGCCCGCTTCCCGATTCCGTCCCGCTCGTGCTGCTGCGCGTCGCCGACCTGCGCGCGGCCGAGGCCGCCGCGACCGCCGAACTGCCGCCGCACACGCTGATGGGCCGCGCGGGCGCCGCCGCCGCGCGCTGGCTGTCCGAACGGGTCGCCGGCGACGACCGCCCGGTCTGGTTCGCGGTCGGCCCCGGCAACAACGGCGGCGACGCGCTGGTGGCCGCCGCGCAGCTGCAGCAGCTCGGTGTCGCGACGCAGGCCTGGATGCCCGTACCGGTCAAGCCGGACGATGCGCAATGGGCGCTCGGCCTCGCGCGCGCGGCCGGCGTGCCGCTGTCGACCGAACCGCCCGCCTCGCTCGACGATTACGCCTGGGTCGTCGACGGACTGTTCGGCATCGGCCTCGGTCGCGCGCTCGACGATCCGTTCGCCACCCAGGCCGCGCGCATCGCCGCGCATGCCCGAAGCGGCGGCCGCGTGCTCGCGCTCGACGTGCCGAGCGGACTGGACAGCGACACGGGCCGGATCGTCGGCGCGGGCGTCGCGGTCGCCGCGACCCACACGCTCACCTTCATCGGCGCGAAGCCGGGGCTTTATACCGGCGACGGCCGCGACCTCGCCGGCCAGATCGACATCGCGTCGCTCGACGTCGCCCCACCCGCCGCGCCGGCCATCGTGCTGAATGCACCGGCACGATTCGCCGCCGCATTGCCCGCCCGCGCGTTCGCGTCGCACAAGGGCACGTTCGGCAGCCTCGCGGTGCTCGGCGGCGACACGGGCATGTGCGGCGCGCCGATCCTCGCCGCGCGCGCCGCGCTGTTCGCGGGCGCCGGCAAGGTGCATGTCGGTTTTCTCGGCGCCGGCGCGCCGCCGTACGACCCGCCGTTTCCCGAACTGATGCTGCATCCCGCGGACGGCCTCGACCTCGACGCGATGTCCGCGATCGCAGCAGGCTGCGGCCTCGGCACGCGCGAGGCCGCAGCCACCCTCGTGCGCGACGTGCTCGCGCACGATGCCGTGACGCTGCTCGACGCCGACGCGCTGAACCTCGTCGCGACGCACGCCGACCTCGCGGCCGCCGTGGCCGCCCGCGGCACACGCGGCAATGCGTGCGTGCTGACACCGCATCCGCTCGAGGCAGCGCGGCTGCTCGGCAGCGACACGGCGTCGGTACAGCACGATCGACTGGCCGCGGCCCAGGCGCTCGCCACGCGCTACGCGAGCGTCGTTGTACTGAAGGGTTCGGGCACGGTGATCGGCGCGCCCGACGGCCGCCTGACGATCAACCCGACCGGCAATGCGGCGCTCGCCACCGGCGGCACCGGCGACGTGCTCGGCGGCCTGATCGGCGCGTTGCTCGCGCAGCGCGTCGCGCCGTACGAGGCCGCACTCGCGGGCGTCTACCTACACGGCCTCGCGGCCGATACGCTGACCGCGCACGGCACCGGGCCGGCCGGCCTCACCGCGGGCGAACTCGCGCCGATGGTGCGCACGCTGATCAATCGCCTTTTTTACCCGTCGCCGCGCGCCGACATGTAACGCCGCTATACTGAGTGCCCCCGCCGCACGGCGGGCCCGCTCGTCCGCCGGCCTTCCGATCCCGAGGCGCCGGCGCGGCATTCCTCCCGATTCACGCTTCACTCGAACCGCCATGACGCTGAATTCGCTCCCCGCCTGGACTGCCCTTCAATCCCACTTCGAACAAATCCGCCATGCACGGCTGCGCGACTGGTTCGCGCCGGAAAACGACCGCGCGCCGACCCGCGCCGAACGCTTCACGGTCCCGGGCGGCGGCCTTGCGGCCGACTTCTCGAAGAACCGCATCAACGACGACACGCTGCGCCTGCTCGTGCAACTGGCCCGCGAAGCGGGCGTCGAAGCGCGCCGCGACGCGATGTTCGCCGGCGAGATCGTCAACCCGACCGAAGGCCGCGCCGCATTGCACACCGCGCTGCGCGCGACGGACCCGCACGCGCCGTTCCATGCGCAGGTCAGCGCCGAGCGCGCGAAGTTGGCGACCTTCGCGCGCGCCGTGCGCAGCGGCGCGTGGACCGGCTATACCGGCAAGCGCATCCGCCACGTGATCAACATCGGCATCGGCGGCTCGGATCTCGGGCCGAAGATGGTCGTGCACGCGCTGCACCATGTCGCGACGCCCGACATCTCGACGCACTTCGTGTCGAACGTCGATGGCGCCGATCTCGCGCGCGTGCTCGAACAGGTCGACCCGGAAGAAACGCTCGCGATCATCGTGTCGAAGACCTTCACGACGCTCGAGACGATGACGAACGCACGCTCGCTGCGCGACTGGTTCGTCGCGCGCGGCTGCCCCGAGGACGCGCTCGCGAAGCACTTCGTCGGCGTGTCCGCGAACCCGGCCGAAGTCGTGAAGTTCGGCATCGCCGCGGACAACGTGTTCGAAATGTGGGACTGGGTCGGTGGCCGCTATTCGCTGTGGTCGGCGGTCGGCCTGTCGATCATGATCGCGGTCGGGCCCGAGCAGTTCGACGAACTGCTCGCCGGCGCGAACGACATGGATCGCCATTTCCGTGAAGCGCCGCTCGAGCGCAACCTGCCGGTGCTGCTCGGCCTGATCGGCATCTGGTATCGCAACTTCTTCGGCTCGCAGAGCTACCTCGTCGCGCCGTATTCGGAAGCGCTGCACTACCTGCCGTCGTATCTCCAGCAGCTCGAGATGGAAAGCAACGGCAAGTCCGCGCGTCTCGACGGCACGTTCGTCGATTACCCGACGTCGGCCGTCACGTGGGGCGAGCCGGGCACCAACGGCCAGCACGCGTTTTTCCAGATGCTGCACCAGGGCCCGACGATCGTGCCGATCGACTTCATCGCGGTGCTGACGCCCGAGCATCCGCTCGCGAGCCATCATCCGAAGCTGCTCGCGAACTGCTTCGCGCAAAGCGAAGCACTGATGCTCGGCCGCACGCTCGACGAAGCGCGCCAGGTCGCCGGCCCCGGCAAGGAAGCGCTCGCGCCGCACCTGACGTTCCCCGGCAACCGTCCGACGACGACGCTGCTGGTGGACGCGCTGACGCCGCGCACGCTCGGCGCGCTGATCGCGCTCTACGAGCACAAGGTGCTGGTGCAGGCGACGGTGTGGGACATCAATCCGTTCGACCAGTGGGGCGTGGAGCTCGGCAAGATTCTCGGCAAGGTCGTCGAAGCCGACCTGTCGGCCGACTCGGTCGATCCCGCGAAGCACGATTCGTCGACGACCGCGCTGATCGAGCGCGCGCGGGCAGCGCTCGAGCGCTGACGCGACGGCGTCGCACGCATGCCGGCCGCACCGGGCGATCCACCTGGCACCTGGCTCGGCCGGCAAAAATTCGGTCCCGCGCTATGCCGCGTGCGGCGCGACGATGCGTCCGGCGTCGATGGTAACCATCGTCGCGCAGCGCCGCGCGAGCTCGGGATCGTGCGTGACGAGCACGAGCGTCGCGCCGTGCGTGCGATTCAGCTCGAACATCAGGTCGATGACCGCGTGGCCCGTGGCCGCATCGAGGCTGCCGGTCGGTTCGTCGGCGAACAGGATCGCCGGATGCGTGACGAACGCGCGCGCGAGCGCGACGCGCTGCTGCTCGCCGCCCGACAGCAGTTTCGGATAATGCGCGGTACGCTCGCCGAGACCGACCTGCACGAGCAGCGCGCGGGCACGATCGGCTGCGTCGCGCGCACTGATGCCGCCCTGCAGTTCGAGCGGCAGCATCACGTTCTCGAGCGCCGTCAGGTGCGGCATCAACTGGAACGACTGGAACACGAACCCGACCGCGCCGTTGCGCAGCGCGGCACGCTCGTCCTCGTCGAGCTGGTCGAGCGCGCGGCCAAGCAGGCGAACCGTGCCGCTCGTCGCGCTGTCCAACCCGGCAAGCAGGCCGAGCAGCGTCGATTTGCCCGACCCCGATGCGCCGACGATCGCGAGGCTGCTGCCGGGCCGCACGGCGAGCGTGATGCCGTCGAGGATCGTCAGCTCGCCCGTTGCATCGGCAACCCGCTTGCACACGTCATGGACTTCGATGATCGGATCGGTAATCTTGAACATGGACACGACATTCCGCTGGAAAAGGCGCGCGGCACTCGCCGCACTGCTGGGGACCCTGGCCGCAACAACCATGCCCGCACGCGCCGCGACGGCGGCGGCCCCGACCTCGGGCCAGCCCGCGCTCGTCGTGCTCGGCGACAGCCTGTCGGCCGAATACGGGCTGCCGCGCGACACCGGCTGGGTTGCGCTGCTGCGGCAGCGGCTTGCGACCGAGCGAATCGATTATAGCGTCGCGAATGCAAGCGTCAGCGGCGACACCACGAGCGGCGGCCGCGCACGACTGCCCGCGGTGCTGCAACGGCTCAAACCGTCGATCGTGGTCGTCGAGCTCGGCTCGAACGATGCGCTGCGCGGCGTGCCGCTCGCGACGACCGAGCAGAACCTACGCGACATCATCGCCGATGCGCGGCAGGCGCGCGCGAAGGTCGTGCTGGTCGGCATGTACGTGCCGCCCAACTACGGGCCCGACTACACGCAGAAGTTCCATGCGGTCTATACGCGCCTGTCGAAGGAACTCGGCGTACCGCTCGTGCCGTTCCTGCTCGCCGGCATCGAGAACAAGCCCGAGATGTTCCAGCCGGACCAGATGCATCCTGCGCAGCAGGCGCAGGGCATCCTGCTCGACAACGTCTGGCCGGCGTTGAAACCGCTGCTCGGCAAGCCGCGCGGCTGACCTCGCCACTCGCCACCACCGGAAAGCAAAAAGCCCCGCTCGAAGCGGGGCTTTCTGTTGCTGCATGCGAACCCGTGAACGGCGCTTCGCTTGGTTGGCGCTGGGTCGTGGCTTAGTTGCCGCCGTCCTGCGACTGGCTCTGCGTGGTGCCGTACAGCTTCACCTTCGAGCGGTCGCGCAGCGCGGCGAGATATGCTTCACCTTCGCTTTGCGCTTCGACCTGCGCCATCTGCTGCTGCGCGGCCGCGAGCTGCTGCGGATCGACGGCCGTACCCGCGATCACCGTGTTCACGCGATAGATCGCATAGCCGTCCGCACCGAGGTCGACACCGACATACGCCGGCAGCGTCTTCGCATCGACCTTGTAGACGGCGCTCAGCGCGGCCGGCGTCAGGCCCTGCGACTGCGTGCGCGACACCTTCTGTGCGGCCGCGAAGCCGTCGGCCGACTTCGACTTCTGCAGCTCGGCCAGCTTCGCCGCACCGTCCTTCTTCGCGAGTTCCGCAGCCTGCTCGGCAACGACCTTCTGACGTACGACGTCCTTGATCGCGTCGAGCGCGGGCACGGCAGCCGGCTTGTAGTCGGTCACGCGCGCCGAGATCAGCGTGTTGTTGCCCACGTCGATCGCCTGCGTGTTGTTCTGGCTCTTCACCGAATCGTTCGCGAACACGGCAGCGAGGAACTTCGGATTGTTCAGCGGGCTCGTCGGCGGCAGTTGCGGATTCGGCGTCGGCGTGACGGTGGCCGTCTGGATCGTCAGCTTGTACTTGTCGGCGGCCGGCTGCAGCGTCTTCGCCTTTTCATACACGGTCGACGTGAAGCCTTCCGCGTTGTCCGTGAATGCCTTCGCTGCGTACTGCTGCTTCAGGTCGATTGCGATCTGGTCCTTCACGTCCGCGAACGGCTTGACCACCGACGGCTTCACTTCCGTCGCCTTCAGGATGTGGAAGCCGAGATCCGATTGCACGACACCGCTCACGTCGCCCTGCTTCAGCGCGAACGCCGCATCGTCGAACGCCTTGCCGCCCGCCGTCGAGCCGCGCGTGATGAAGCCGAGATCGCCGCCCTTCGCTGCCGACGGCGCATCCTGCGAGCTCTTCTGCGCGATCTGCGCGAACTGGTCCGGATGCGCCTTCACGTCCGCCAGCAACTGCTCGGCCTTCGCCTTCGCGGCTGCCTTGTCGGCCGCGCTCGCGCTGCTCGCCGCGGCGATGAAAATGTGGCTCACGCGCACCTGCGCTTCCGAGCGGAAGTGCGTCGGGTTGTCGTCATAGAACTTCTTGATGTCCGCCTCGGTCGGCTGCGCGCTCGCGGCAGCGGCGGCCGGCGAATAGACGAGATACTGGATCGTCGCGGTTTCCGGCGTCGCGAAGCTTTGCTTGTGCGCGTCGTAGTACGCGGCGAGCTGTGCGTCGGTCGGCTGCACCTTCGCCGCGTAGTCGCTCGTCTTCAGCACCAGCGCCTGCACTTCGCGCTGCTGCGCGGCCAGCTCCGACAGGCGTTGCGCCGGGCCCTTCGGCGTGAACGCGCTCGCGATGATGCTCGCCGGAATCTGCTGCAGCGCGAGGCTGTAGCGCACGCGCTCCTGATACTGCTCGGGCGTCATCCCCTGGAACGACAGCAGCTGCGCGTAGCGTTCGACGTCGATCGAACCGTCGGGCTTCTTCAGCGACGCGATCATCGGGTCGCTCATCAGCGCATCGCGCACGGCGTTGTCGGATGCGGTCAGGTGCAGGCGTTGCGTCTCGTCGGCCAGCACGCGTTGCTGGATCAGGCCGTCGAGTACTTGCTTGCGATGTTCGGGCGTGTCGAACGCCTTGATGTCGAACTGCCCGCCGAGCGCCTGGCGCGCCTGGTCGACCTGCTGACGGAACGCGCCGTCGAATTCGACCCGCGTGATCTTGTGCCCGTTGATCGCCGCGACGTTCGCGCTGTCGTCGAAGAAGCCGCGGAAACCTTGGATCCCGACGAAACCCAGCCCCGGCAACACGATCAGGAGCAGGAGCGCCATCATCAGGCGCTGGTGATTACGGAAGAAATCGAGCATGCGTGACGGGAAAATTGGACAAAACGTCCGATATTACAACATACGGGGTGGCACGGGAGAAAAGCAGGTGCGCAACGCGCGGGCGTGAGCGACGATGCAAATGAAAAAGCCCGCACGAGGCGGGCTTCTTCATTTTCTGGCGGAGCGGACGGGACTCGCCTACATCCTGCAGGCCGCGGCTGCGCGTGCACGCGCACGCGCAGCCCTTCGCGTCCCGCCGGAAGCCGCGCAGGCGGCTTCCTCCACTCCGCAGTCACGCGCCCGCGAGCGGGCGCGATCAACGACGCAAATGAAAAAGCCCGCACGAGGCGGGCTTCTTCATTTTCTGGCGGAGCGGACGGGACTCGAACCCGCGACCCCCGGCGTGACAGGCCGGTATTCTAACCGACTGAACTACCGCTCCTTGGTCTGGCTGAATCGTGAAACTGGTGGGTGCTGAGGGGTTCGAACCCCCGACCTACGCCTTGTAAGGGCGCCGCTCTACCAGCTGAGCTAAGCACCCGTTTCCGATTCGTTCTGGCTGCGATCTGCGTTTCGGCATCAACAACCAGCGAGCCCGCAAGTTTAATTCATCCCCGATCATTTTGCCAAGCCCATGCGCAAAAATTTTTAACGCACGACGCTACACACGATCCCGACGCGCATAAAAAAACCCGCGGACTCGCCGCGGGTTTCGCGAACCACCGTCAGCGACGGCGTTCAGGTTCTCAGTGCTTCACGACTTCCGTCGAGCCGGCATCCTTCGCCGCCTCGCCGACCGGTGCCGCAGCCTTCGCCTCTTCTTCCGGCGGCAGCGGGGTCGGCGTACGTTCGAGCGCGAGTTCGAGCACCTTGTCGATCCAGCGGACCGGCACGATCTCGATCGCGTTCTTCACGTTGTCCGGAATGTCCGCGAGATCCTTCACGTTCTCTTCCGGGATCAGCACGAGCTTGATGCCGCCGCGATGCGCAGCCAGCAGCTTTTCCTTCAGCCCGCCGATCGGCAGCACTTCGCCACGCAGCGTGATCTCGCCCGTCATCGCGACATCGGCACGCACGGGAATGCCCGTCAGCACCGACACCAGCGCGGTCGTCATCGCACCGCCGGCGGACGGACCGTCCTTCGGCGTCGCGCCTTCCGGCACGTGGATGTGGATGTCCTGCTTCTCGAACGCTTCGTCCTTGATGCCCAGACGCCGCGAACGCGAGCGCACGACCGAACGTGCGGCCTCGACTGACTCCTTCATCACGTCGCCGAGCGAACCCGTGCGAATCACGTTGCCCTTGCCCGGCATCACCGCGGCTTCGATCGTCAGCAGGTCGCCGCCGACTTCCGTCCACGCGAGGCCCGTCACCTGACCGACCTGGTTTTCCTTCGCCGCGAGGCCGAAGTCGTACTTGCGCACGCCGAGGAACGTGTCGAGGTTCTCGCCGTCGACCTTGATCGCGCCCGATGCCTTCTTCAGCAGCAGCATCTTCACGACCTTGCGGCAGATCTTCGACACTTCCCGCTCGAGCGAACGCACACCGGCTTCGCGCGTGTAGTAGCGGATGATGTCGCGGATCGCCTGCTCGGTGACCTCGATCTCGCCGTCCTTCAGACCGTTGTTCTTCTTCTGCTTCGGCAGCAGGTAACGCTGCGCGATGCTGACCTTCTCGTCTTCCGTGTAGCCCGACAGACGAATCACTTCCATCCGGTCGAGCAGCGGCGGCGGGATGTTCAGCGAGTTCGACGTCGCGACGAACATCACGTCCGACAGGTCGAAGTCGACCTCGATGTAGTGGTCGGCGAACGTGTGGTTCTGTTCCGGATCGAGCACTTCGAGCAGCGCCGACGACGGATCGCCGCGGAAATCCATGCCCATCTTGTCGACTTCGTCGAGCAGGAAGAGCGGATTGCGCACGCCGACCTTCGCGAGGCTTTGCAGGATTTTGCCCGGCATCGAGCCGATGTACGTGCGGCGGTGACCGCGGATCTCGGCTTCGTCACGCACGCCGCCGAGCGCCATCCGGACGAACTTGCGGTTCGTCGCGCGAGCGATCGACTGGCCGAGCGAGGTCTTGCCGACGCCCGGAGGCCCGACGAGGCACAGGATCGGCGCCTTGACCTTGTCCACGCGCTGTTGCACCGCGAGGTACTCGAGAATGCGTTCCTTCACCTTCTCGAGGCCGAAGTGATCCTCGTCGAGCACCTGCTCGGCGTTCGACAGATCGTTGTTGACCTTGCTCTTCTTGCGCCACGGCAGGCCGATCAGCGTGTCGATGTAGTTGCGCACGACGGTCGCTTCCGCCGACATCGGCGACATCAGCTTCAGCTTCTTGAGCTCGGCGTCGGCCTTCTTCTTCGCTTCCTTCGGCATGCGCGCGGCGTTGATGCGCTTCTCGAGTTCCTCGAGATCCGCGCCCTCTTCGCCTTCGCCCAGTTCCTTCTGGATCGCCTTGACCTGTTCGTTCAGGTAGTACTCGCGCTGGCTCTTTTCCATCTGGCGCTTCACGCGCCCGCGGATGCGCTTTTCGACCTGCAGGATGTCGATCTCGGCTTCGAGCTGCGCGAGCAGGTGCTCGAGGCGCTCGATGACCGGGAACATCTCGAGGATGTGCTGCTTCTGGTCGAGCTTCAGCGGCAGACGCTCGGCGATCATGTCCGCGAGACGGCCGGCTTCATCGATGCCCGACAGCGACGTGAGAATCTCCGGCGGGATCTTCTTGTTCAGCTTCACGTACTGGTCGAACTGCGACACGATCGCGCGGCGCAGCGCTTCCGTTTCCGCGCTGTCGGCGTGATCGGGCTCGAGCGGCATCACTTCGCAGGAGAACTGCGTCTCCTGTTCTTCGATCGACAACGCCTTCGCGCGCTGCAGGCCCTCGACGAGCACCTTCACGGTGCCGTCCGGCAGCTTCAGCATCTGCAGGATGTTGGCGATACAGCCGACCTCGTACATGTCCTTTTCGGTCGGTTCGTCCTTGGCCGCGGTTTTCTGGGCGACGAGCATGATGTGCTTGCCGCCTTCCATCGCTGCTTCGAGGGCCTTGATCGATTTCGGCCGGCCCACGAAGAGCGGAATGACCATGTGCGGGAAAACGACGACGTCCCGCAGCGGCAGCAGCGGGAGCGTGATGCGTTCCGGCGGGAGAAGTTGGGTGCCTGACATTTCATTTCCCCATGAGTGGAATCAATTGTTCGGTAATTGAGGCCGCCACAACGAATTGCAAGCCTTCAAGTGCGGGAAATATTCGGTAAGAAAGTAACCACCGCGTGTCGAGTCAGAGTTACCCACAAGATAAACGAAAAAAAGCCGCCCACGGTCTCATGAACGGCCTTTTTTGCAGAACATCGTCGGCAAGCCGGTCAGTTCGAACCCGCCACCTTCGGCGTGTCCTCATAGATCAGCAGGGGTTTGCCGTCGCCATCGATCACGTTCTCGTCGATGATGACCTTGCTGACCCCTTTCATCGCCGGCAGCTCGTACATCACGTCGAGCAATGCCTGTTCGATGATCGAACGCAAGCCGCGCGCGCCGGTCTTGCGGCGGATCGCCTTGCGGGCGACTGCCTGCAGCGCGCCCGGCCGGATTTCCAGCTCGACGCGCTCCATCGCGAACAGCTTGTGATACTGCTTGACGAGCGCGTTCTTCGGCTCGACCAGGATCTTCATCAGCGCGGCTTCATCGAGCTTGCCGAGCGTCGCGACCACCGGCAGGCGGCCGATCAATTCGGGGATCAGACCGAATTTGATCAGGTCTTCCGGCTCCGTTTCGCGCAGCACTTCGCCCGCGTCGCGTTCCTGCTTGCTCTTGACCGTCGCGCCGAAGCCGATGCCCGTCTTTTCGGTGCGATCGGTGATCACCTTCTCGAGGCCGTCGAACGCGCCGCCGCAGATGAACAGGATGTTGGTCGTATCGACCTGGATGAAATCCTGGTTCGGATGCTTGCGGCCGCCCTGCGGCGGCACCGACGCCATCGTGCCCTCGACGAGCTTCAGCAGCGCCTGCTGGACGCCCTCGCCCGACACGTCGCGCGTGATCGACGGGTTGTCCGACTTGCGGCTGATCTTGTCGATTTCGTCGATGTAGACGATCCCGCGCTGGGCCTTGTCGACCTCGTAGTTGCAGTTCTGCAACAGCTTCTGGATGATGTTCTCGACGTCCTCGCCGACGTAGCCGGCTTCGGTCAGCGTCGTCGCATCGGCGATCACGAACGGCACGTTCAGCAACCGCGCGAGCGTCTGCGCGAGCAGCGTCTTGCCGGAGCCCGTCGGGCCGATCAGCAGGATGTTGCTCTTCGACAGCTCGACGTCGTCCTTCTTGTCGAGATGCTTCAGGCGCTTGTAGTGGTTGTACACGGCCACCGCGAGGATCTTCTTCGCACGCTCCTGGCCGATCACGTACTGATCGAGGATGTCGCGAATTTCCTGCGGGCTCGGCAGATCCGACCGGGACAGGCTGGCCTCGACGCCGGCGGCAGCCGCCTCGTCGCGAATGATCTCGTTGCAGAGGTCGATGCACTCATCGCAGATGAATACCGACGGGCCCGCGATGAGTTTCTTCACCTCATGCTGGCTCTTCCCGCAAAACGAGCAATACAACAGCTTCTCGCTGTTCGAACCTTTTTTGTCCGCCATGAATGTAGAGCCTCCGGACAGGTAGATGACATGATACGCCGAATGCTCCGAACGCCGCGCCTAGGGCGCGACCGGAGTCGGCTGGATGCGCTTGCCGCAGATGCTCAGGGCACTCGGGACGTTGCAGGGGCGCCGCGCAAATCGGGGCGGCACCCCACTTAAGCTCACGGGCGCTTCAGCAGCACCTGATCGATCAGCCCGTATGCCTTCGCGTCCTCGCTTGACATGAAGTTATCACGGTCGGTGTCGCGCGCGATGCGTTCCACGTCCTGGCCCGTATGCTGCGCGAGCAGGTTGTTCAGCCGTTCCTTCAGGTAGAGGATCTCGCGTGCCTGGATCTCGATGTCGGACGCCTGGCCGCGTGCGCCGCCGAGCGGCTGGTGAATCATCACGCGCGAGTTCGGCAGCGCGAAGCGCTTGCCCTTCGCGCCCGACGCGAGCAGGAATGCGCCCATGCTGGCCGCGAGACCCATGCACAGCGTCGACACGTCCGGCTTGATGAACTGCATCGTGTCGTAGATCGCCATGCCGGCCGACACCGAGCCGCCCGGGCTGTTGATGTAGAGGCTGATGTCCTTGTCGGGATTCTCGCTCTCGAGGAACAGCAACTGCGCGACCACGAGGTTGGCGGTCTGGTCGTTCACTTCGCCGACCATGAACACCAGGCGCTCCTTCAGGAGACGCGAATAGATATCGTACGAACGCTCGCCGCGGCCGCTCGTTTCGACGACGATCGGCACCAGCCCCAGCGCTTGCGCCTCGAAACCCTGCGGCGCGTTCGAAGCAAGCATGTCCAGCAATTCAGCGCGAGTGATCATTCAATGAACCTTGTTCGAATGGAAAATTGAACGGAGGGAAGCCGCCCGCTCAATCGCCATATTAATGGCAACCGTGCGCTTGACGTAAAAACGGCGTGCGGGCCGTCGCTCCGACAGCCGGCACGCCGCTAGAGCAACACTTACGCTTGCGCCGATGCGCTCGCGAGTGCCTCGAAGCTCACTTCCTTGTCCGTCACCTTTGCCTTGCCCAGCACGAAGTCGACGACGTTGCTTTCAACGACGAACGCTTCCATCTCGGCGAGGCGCTGCTGGTTCGAATAATACCAGCGGACCACTTCCTTCGGGTCTTCGTAGCTCTTCGCGAACTCGTCGACTTCCGCGCGGATCTGTTCCGGCTTCGCTTCGAGGCCGTTCGACTTCACGAGCTCGGCCAGCACGAGGCCCAGCTTCACGCGACGCTCCGCCTGCTCGGCGAACATCTCGGCCGGGATCGGTGCGTCCTTCGCGTTCGGCACGCCGCGCTGCGCCAGATCCTGGCGAGCCATTTCGACGAGACGTTGCTGGTCTTGTTCGATCAGCGCCTTCGGCACGTCGAGTTCGGAAATCTTCAGCAGCGCGTCCATCACCTGGTTCTTGACGATGGCTTGCGTGCGACGCTTCGCTTCGCGCTCGAGGTTTTCCTTGATTTCGGCGCGCATCTTCGTCAGGTCGCCGTCTTCGATGCCGAGCGACTTCGCGAATTCGGCGTCGATTTCCGGCAGGTGCGGCCATTCGATCTTCTTCATCGTGACCGTGAATTGCGCCGTCTTGCCCGCCACGTCCTTGCCGTGGTAGTCGTCCGGGAACTTCAGCTCGAACGTGCGCTGTTCGCCGGCCTTCAGGCCGAGCGCCGCCGTTTCGAATTCCGGCAGCATGCGGCCTTCGCCGAGCACGAACGGGAAGTCTTCGGCCGTGCCGCCCTGGAACGCGACGTCGTCGATCTTGCCGACGAAGTCGACCGTCACGCGGTCGCCGTTCTTCGCTGCGGTGTCCTCACCGCCGTCGCCGTGCTCGCCGGCTTCGCCGCGAGCGTGGTAGTGCACGCGCTGCTTGCGCAGGATGTCCAGCGTGCGGTCGATTTCGGCGTCGCCGATCGACGTCGTCGAGCGCTCGACTTCAGCCGTCGCCAGATCGCCGATCTTCACTTCCGGGTAGACCTCGAACGTCGCGTCGAACGCGTACGCATCTTCAGCCTGTTCCTGCTTCGGCTCGAAGCTCGGCTGGCCGGCGACGCGCAGGTTTTCCGCGCGGCTGATCGTGAAGAATTCCTGGCCGATCTTGTCGCTCAGCACTTCCGCCTCGACCTGACCCGAGTATTGCTGGGCGACCATCTTCAGCGGCACCTTGCCCGGGCGGAAACCCGGCATGCGAACGTTCTTCGCGAGTTTCTGGATACGGGCGTCGATTTCCTTCTGCACGGTGTCCTTCGGCAGGGAAATCGTCACGCGGCGTTCAAGCTTGCCGAGGTTCTCAACAACGTTAGCCATGGCTTCAATCGTCCTAAAATTATTCGAGCGAATCGGGTTTTCCTTGCCGTGCCTGCCTGCGGCGTGAGGTGCGTCTCACGCACACGCCGCGCCGGAGCGCCACGCCATCCCTGCACGCGCCGGATGGCTAGCGCAAGCGGCTCGGAGCACGGCTTTGGCCGGAAGAATCGACTATTCTAGCAAACAATCTTCCTCATACCGCCAGATCGGCGCGACAACCGTGCGCACCCGCGGTGCCGCCCGCTCCGGCGCGCGGCAATGCGCGCGGATCGCCGCTATGCCGAACGCCGTATCCACCGCGGGCCCGCCATCCTGTAAGCTCCGATTGAAGGTGCGCCGCGGCCGCGGCCGCCATTCTTCACACCAATCACGCCTTCCGGAGACACCATGCCGCAACACCCGTCCGCGCCTGTCGTCGTCATCGCGCCCGATTCGTTCAAAGGCTCGCTTTCCGCCGAGCAGGTCGCGGACGCGATCGCCACCGGCATCCGCCGCGCCCGGCCCGACGCGGTCGTGCGCTGCTGCCCGATGGCCGACGGCGGCGAAGGCACGCTCGACGCGATGCTGGCGGGCGGCGGCACGCGGCGCACGCTGCAGGTGGCCGGCGCGTCGCTCGCCGCACGCGATGCGGCGGTCGGCGTGATCGACGCGCGCACCGCGATCGTCGAGACGGCCGAGATCGTCGGCATTACCGATGCGGTCGGCATGAGCGTGCCGGTCGACGCGCGCAGCACGCGCGGCATGGGCGAAGCGATCCGCACGCTGCTCGACGAGGGCGTGCGCCGCTTCTTCGTCGCGCTCGGCGGCAGCAGCACCAACGACGCGGGCGCAGGGTTGCTCGCGGGCCTCGGCCTGCAATGCTTCGACGCGGCCGGCCAGCCGGTCGAACCCGTCCCGGCACGACTCGCCGACATCGCGCGGATCGACGCGGCGGGGCTCGATCCGCGCCTGCAGGACGCGGAATTCATCGGCATGTCCGACGTCGACAACCCGCTGACGGGCGCGCATGGCGCGACCGCGGTGTTCGGTCCGCAAAAGGGCGTGACGCCCGCGCAGGTCGCGCCCCTCGACGCCGCGCTCGGCCATTTCGCCGACCTGCTCGAGACCGCGCTCGACCGGCGCTGCCGCGACCTGGCCGGTGCCGGCGCCGCGGGCGGCCTCGGCTTCGCGCTGCACATGCTCGGCGCGCAGTTCGAAGCCGGCGCGGAAGTCGTCGCGCGGCAGGTCGGGCTCGATGCGGCACTGGCCGGCGCCGACTGGCTGATCACCGGCGAAGGCCGCTCCGACGTGCAGACGCTGCACGGCAAGGCGCCGTTCATCGCGTGCCGCCATGCGCGGGTCGCGGGCGTGCCCGCGTCGCTGCTGTCGGGCGCGGTCGACCCGGCCGCGCTGCCGCGCCTGTCCGAGCACTTTTCCGGCTGCTTCTCGCCGGCGCCCGGCCCGATCACGCTCGACGTCGCGATCCGCGACGCGGCGAACCTGCTCGCGAACGAAGCGGAACAGTTGACACGGCTGAAGTACGGCGCACACTGACCGTTGACCCGAGCGCGCGATACAGGAACAATCGGGCCCGCCCTTTTTCTTCAGGATTCGACATGAAAGGCCGACAAGCCGGGCTCGACCAGTTTCTGACCTATCGCCTCCATGCGCTCGCGAAGCGATCCGACCGCGGGATCGCCGACGTGTACCGGCACAAGCTGGACATCTCGCTGCCCGAGGCGCGCGTGATCGCCGCCGTCGGCGCCTTCGGTCCGTTTTCGATCATGGATCTCGCGCGCCATACCAATCTCGACAAGAGCCAGGCGAGCCGCGCGGCGGAAGCGCTGCTGCGCCAGGGGCTGCTCGAGCGCAGCGCGAGCGAGGAGGATGGCCGGATCGTGTTGATCGCGCTGACCACCGACGGCCGCGCGCTGCATCGCAAGATCATGCCGATCGTGCGCAAGTGGAATGAAGGCTTGCTCGCGTGCCTGTCCGACAGCGAGCGCCAGACGTTCGAGCGGCTGCTCGACAAGGTGGTCGCGAACGCGATCGAACGCGACGACTGAACCGCGTGGCGGGCGTAGTCGGCGCCGCCCCTATCGCGAAGGTGCGGCATGGGCTGCAATCGCTGCGGCCGCGCACATGTTTCAGGCGCGCTCCCGCGCCTGCCGCTTTACCCGGATTTACTCGGATGAATCCCGCGGGCCGCCCGAGTCGCGCAAGCGTGGGCGGCGGCCCGGGCGACCGCTCGCAGTGTCGTCATTCTTCCCTGCATGCCGGCCATCGCCGCCGCGCTCTCCCTCCGTTACAGCCCGCTGTTCGCCGCACGCTGACGCAGCAACCCCAGCACCGCGTCGCAATACGGCGTCGGCACGCCGAGCTTGCGCCCCAGTTCCGGAAACACGCCGAGGATCGGCCCGATTTCCAGCGCTCGCCCGGCCTCGAAATCCTGCAGCATCGATGTCTTGAACGCGCCGAGCTTGCGCGTCACGGCAATCCGCTCCGGCCCGCTCATCCCCGCATCGAGGCCGAGCTGCGCGCCGATCGCGGCCGCCTCCTCCATCATCCGCAACGCGAGATCCCGCGTGAACGGATCGTCGAGCAACTGCTCGGCGGTCGAACCCGTCAGCGCGCTCAACGGATTCATGTTCATGTTGCCCCACAGCTTCGCCCAGATCTCGGTGCGGATCGCCGGCGTCGACTCGACGTCGAAGCCGCCCGCGGCGAGCGCCGCCGCGAACCGCGCGGTCGGCGCGGCGAGCCGATGGTCGGGCGAGCCGACGATCAGGCGGTTGCCGCGGCCGCGGCGCACGACACCCGGCGCATCGGTGCTCGACGACAGGTGCACGACGCAGCCGATCGCCTGTGCGGGCGGCAACGCCGCCGAGACCGCACCCGCCGGGTCGACCGCGTCGAGCGGCACGCCGTCGAGCGGGCCCGCGAGCCCGTGCGTGAACCACCACGGCAGCCCGTTCATCGCGGCGACGATCACTGTGCCGGGCCCGACCAGCGGCGCGATGCGCGCGGCCAGCGCCGGCAGCGCCTGCGCCTTCAGCGCGATCACCACGTAGTCCTGCACGCCGAGCACGGCCGCGTCGTCGCTCGCGCGCACCGGGACCGACGACATGACGCCCGCCTCGTCGAGCACGCGCACGCCGTGCGTGTCCAGTGCATCGAGCGTCGCACCGCGCGCGAATGCGCTCACCGTCATGCCGGCCCGCGACAGCGCGGCCGCGAGCAACCCGCCGATCGCGCCGACACCGACCACCGCCGCGCGCACCGACCCTGAATTCGTGTCGTTCATGATGGAAATCCGTCTACCGGGAGCTGACGAGCATAACGCTCAATGGTTGCGGATACAACCATTCGTGCCAGCACCCGCATGCCTGTGCCGGCACGAACGATTCAGCGCGCCGCGCCACCTGCCTCCTCCGGCTCGTCGTCGGTCGGGCCGCCCGTCGCGCCGAGCACGCCGGCGATCTGGCTCTTGTCGTGCATGCCGAGCTTGCGGTACGCGCAGCGCAGGTAGTGACGCACGGTCGTCGGCGAAATCGCCATCTGCTGCGCGACCTCCTTGTGCGAACGGCCGGCACCGTAATAGCGGATCGCCGCCAGCTCGCGCGGACTCAGCCGGTCGAGCAGCGAGCGCGGCCGCGCCTCGATCTGGAACAGTCCCGCGACGGGCACGCACTGGATGCGCAACGCATCGCCGATGAACGGCTGGCCCGACTGGCGCCGCACGTGCGCGACCAGCGGCTCCGGTACGCGCGGGCCCGTCCACGCCGGCCATTCGGTGCGCAGCACGTCGTCGAAGCCGTGATCGGCGTGATGCAGCACGCCGAAGTTGTCGCACAGCGCGCGCGCCGCCGGCGCCACCGCGTCGCCGCGCTCGCGCGTGAGTTGCGCCGCGCGATTGATCGTCAGCGCGGCCGCCAGATGCGGGATCACTTCCTCGAAGCGGCTCGCGTCGTCGTCGCTGAACGGACGGTTCAGGCCCTGGCGGTAGATCGACATGAACGTCGTCAGCCCGAAGCGGCGGTCGAGCGTACACACGCACATCAGTTGCGCCAGCCCGTACTTCACGCACCAGTCGCGAAACCGCGCGTCGAACCCGGGCTCGACGACCGACAATCGCACCGCGCGACCGTGCGCGCCGAGCAACGTGCGCTGCGCGAGCGGATCGCAGTCACGCACGCGTTTCCAGTCGCTGAAGAACGCATGCGGCAGACGGTACAGGAAACTGTTGTGCATCACGGGGCCGGTCGGCACGTGCGTCGCGACGCCGGTCCACGCGGCGTCGAACGGGATGAGCCCCTGCAGCAGCGAAAAGAAGCGGCACTCGAATTCGCCGATGCCCGACTGCGCGGCGAGCGCGTACAGATCGAGCAGCATCAGGCCGAGTTCGCGCCGCGCCGCGTCGCCGCGGGTCACGCCGTCGAAATCGGCGCGGCGCGGCGGCAGCGGCGGCCAGGCGGATTCGTCGAGCACGATCGCGGCCGGCACGTCGCGCAACGCGTCGAGATCCTGCCCGATATCCGTCGTGATCCTCACCTTCCGCTCCCCTGCCCGATCGGGCCGCTGATGCGCGCAACGCAGACCGGCCGATTATAGCGACCGGCATTTTTGGCGGGCGCCGCCGCCGGAGTACACGACAGCCCCATCCATTTGAACGGGACGCAGCCCGTTGCTGCCGCGCAGCACGCCGCGCCGCGGCGTCGCGGCGCGTCCATGCCGTGCACCGCGGGTTTTCCATACCGTTCATCTGCACGACTGTTCGCCGGTTTTCCCGCTGCGGACACTGCGTCGCGACAACACCAACGACAAACGATGCAGGACGGTATGGAGAACCCCACGTGATGACACCCCGCTTCATCCGCACGGCGACGGCCGCCGTTGCGCTCGCCGCGTGCAGCCTCGCCGCGCACGCGCAATCGACCCTCACGCTGTACGGCGCGCTCGACGCCGGCGTGCAGTACCTGACGCATGCCGACGGACGGCACGCGGCCGTGCAGTTGCAGAACTACGGCATCCTGCCGTCGCAGGTCGGGCTCAAGGGCAGCGAGGATCTCGGCGGCGGCTGGCGCGCGCTGTTCAAGCTCGAACAGGGTCTCAACCTCAACGACGGCACCGCGACCGTCCCCGGCTACGCGTTCTTCCGCGGCGCGTACGTCGGCATCGCGGGGCCCGTCGGCACCGTCACGCTCGGCCGGCAGTTCAGCGTGCTGTTCGACAAGACGCTGTTCTACGACCCGCTGTGGTACGCGTCGTACAGCGGCCAGGGCGTGCTCGTGCCGATGAACGCGAACTTCATCGACCACTCGATCAAGTACCAGTCGCCGGCGTTCGCCGGCTTCGATGTCGAGGCCCTCGCCGCGACGGCCGGCGTCGCGGGCAATACGCGCGCCGGGCGCGTGCTCGAACTCGGCGGCCAGTACACGAGCAACGGGCTGTCGGTCAGCGCGGTGCTGCATCAGGCGCACGGCGACGCGTCGGCGGCTGACGACGCGTCCGCGCGCCGCCGCGAGCTCGGCACGCTCGCCGCGCGTTATGCGTTCGCGACGCTGCCGCTCACCGTCTACGCGGGCGTCGAACGCCTGACCGGCGACCTCGACGCAGCGCGCACGATCGTGTGGGGCGGCGCGCGCTACCTGACGTCCGGCGGAATCGGGCTGAACGCGGGCGTCTACCACACCGATTCGCATACGCCGGCGATCGGCCGCCCGACGCTGTTCATCGCGAGCACCACTTACGCGCTGTCGAAACGCACCGTCGCCTACCTGAACCTCGGTTATGCGCGCAACAGCGGCCAGAGTTCGCAGACCGTCTACGAATACGACCCGACGCCGCTCGCCGGCGCATCGCAGTTCGGCGCGATGGTCGGCATGTACCACCTGTTCTGATTCCGTCCAGCGAGATCCCGCCATGAAAACCCTTTGCTCCACCGATGCCGCACTGCCGTCCGACGGCCGCGCGTCGCCGTTCGCGCGCTCGACGCTCGTCGCCCTCGTCGTGTTCGCGGCCATCACGCCGCTGCTGCTGCTCGTTGCGCCGGCCGTCGCCGGTCAGTTGGCGACACAGCTCGGGCTGTCCGCGTCGCAGATCGGCACCTACTTCTTCGTCGAACTCGGTGCGTTCAGCCTCGCGACCGTGCCGTCGTACCTGTGGCTCGGCCGCGTCGATGCGCGCCGCGTTGCCGCCTGCGCGATCGCGCTGTTCGGCGCGGGCAATCTCCTGACCGCGCTGTGGATGCCCGGCTTCGTCACGCTGCTCGCGCTGCGTGCCGTCACCGCGCTCGGCGGCGGCTCGCTGATGGTGCTCTGCATGACCAGTGCGGCCACGAGCGAGAACAGCGATCGCGTGTACGGCCTCTGGGTCGTCGGCCAGTTGATCGCCGGCGCGATCGGCCTGTTCGTGCTGCCGCACGTGTTCGCCGGGTTCGGGCTGCGCGCGCTGTACGTCGCGCTGGCCGTGCTCGCGCTGCTTGCCGCGCCGCTGTCGCGCGGCTTTCCGGCGACGCTCGGTGCGCGGCGCGCGTCGGCGCGGGCAGCGCGCGGCGCCGCGACGAATACGCCGCAGCGCTTCGTCGCGCTCGCGATCGGTGCGGTGCTGACGTTCTATCTCGCGATCGGCAGCGTGTGGACCTTCGCGAGCCGCGCGGCGGCGGAAGCCGGACTCGATCCGCAAGCGACCGGCAACGTGCTCGCGATCGCGAGCGTGATGGGGATTGCCGGCGCGGCGCTCGCATCCTGCGCGGGCGGCCGGCTTGCGCGGCGCACGATGCTGGCCACCGGTTACGCGCTGCTCGCGGCGTCGCTCGTCGCACTCGCCGCGTTGCCGCATGCGCGCGGCTACAGCGCCGCGATCTTCGCGTTCAAGTTCGCGTGGACGTTCGTACTGCCGTTCATTCTCGCGACCGTCGCGCAGATCGATACGTCCGGGCGCCTCGTCGCGACGCTCAATTTCGTGATCGGTGCGGGCCTCGCGGCCGGCCCGCTGCTCGCCGGGCTGTTGCTCGATGCCGGCGGCACGATGCACGCGCTGTTCGCGGCCGCCACTGCCGTCGCGATCGCGTCGTTCGCCGCGCTGCGCCATATCGATCGCCGCGCGCGGATTGCCGCGGCTGCCATTTCCTCCCAACCGTGACAGGTCAAGCACATCCATGAATCGCACTGCCTTCTTCACCGACGAACGCACGTTCTGGCACACCGGCGGCACGCACGCGCTGTTCTTCCCGGTCGGCGGCTGGGTCCAGCCGCCATCGAGCGCCGGCTACGCGGAATCGCCCGATTCGAAGCGGCGCTTCCTGTCGCTCGTGCAGGCGTCGGGCCTTGCCGCTCACCTCGACCTGCGCGGTGCCGCGCCGGCCACCACCGGCGATCTGCTGCGGATTCATCCGGCGAGCTATCTCGACGCGTTCCGCGCGCTCAGCGATGCGAACGGCGGCGACCTCGGCGATCTCGCGCCGTTCGGCAAAGGGAGCTACGAGATCGCCGCGCTGTCCGCCGGCCTCGCGATCGCGGCAGTCGACACAGTCGTCGGCGGGCATGCGGCCAACGCGTTCTCGCTGTCGCGCCCGCCCGGCCATCACTGCCTGCGCGATCGCCCGATGGGCTTCTGCCTGCTCGCGAACATCCCGATCGCGATCGAGGCCGCGCGCGCGAAGCATGCGATCGAGCGCGTCGCGGTGATCGACTGGGACGTGCATCACGGCAACGGCACGCAGTCGATCTACTACGACGATCCGGACACGCTGACGATCTCGCTGCACCAGGACCGCTGCTTTCCGCCCGGCTACAGCGGCGGCGACGAGCGCGGCGAAGGCGCGGGCGTCGGCGCGAACCTGAACGTGCCGCTGCTCGCGGGCAGCGGCGACGACGCGTATCGCCATGCGTTCGAGCGGATCGTGCTGCCGGCGCTGGAACGGTTCCGGCCGGAGCTGATCGTCGTCGCGAGCGGTCTCGATGCCAGCGCGGTCGACCCGCTCGCGCGCATGCAGTTGCATACCGACAGTTACCGGTACATGACGCGGGCGGTGAAGGAGGCGGCACGGCGCCACTGCGGCGGACGGCTCGTGATCGTGCACGAAGGCGGCTATTCGGAGGCTTACGTGCCGTTCTGCGGACTCGCGATCGTCGAGGAACTGGCCGGTATCCGCACCGAGGTCGCCGATCCGATGCTCGACCTCGCGATCGCGCAGCAGCCAGGCGAGCGGTTCGTCACGTTCCAGCGCGAGCTGCTCGACGAACTGGCCGTGTCGTTCGGGTTGTAACGCGCGCTCACCAACGAGATGGGGCCGGCCCTTGCGCGATCGGTGCGGATGGGGTTTCCTGTGCTTTTACACCTGCCGGGCCCGGGCCCCTCTTCAGATGAAATCGTCTCCGCGCGAACCCGACACCAACGACAAAGCGCGCCGCCAGCCTTCGAAGCTCGCCCTGAATATCGCCGCGGTGCTGGTCGGCCTCGTCACGTTCGCGATCGGCGTGGCGTGGTTGATCTATAGCTGGATCGTCGATCGCGAAGCGCAGTATTTCGCGATTCCGCTGGTGTTTTCGGTGCCGGTGATCGTGGCGGTCGCGGTGCGGAGTTTCTGGGACTAGGCGCGCGCCGAACGACAAAGCGCCGCGGTCGGTGGACGCGCGGCGCTTTTCATCAAATGCGGTAGCAATATTGGCGGTTCGCTCCCGGCCGCTCACAAGCCCGCGTGCCGACACGGGTTGGGAACCGCGCCCTGATATCCGCTGGCGAAACCCAGCGCGGAACCGAGCAGCGCCGTGCCGACCGATTTCAGGACGGTTTCGCCCGACAGCGACACCCCGCTCGAAATCAGCCGGCCCGAATAGGCCGAACACTCCGGGGAGGCTGCGCCGGTCTGCACGGGCCTGGCGCTCCACGCGACGTTGTCGGCGGCCGTCGTGGCAGATGCCGGTACGGCCAGCGCGAGCGTGAGTACGGCAATCGATGTGTGTGATGTTCTTCTTCATGGACGGTCCTTGGCAGGGAACGCTGCGTACAGGAACTGTAATGAAGAGATGATACGCGCTACGCGACCCGAATTTCCGTGCGCTGGACAGGAGCCGTGTATCGGCGAAAATCGTCATCAACAAAAAAGCGCTGCCGGTCAGCCGACCGGCAGCGCTTTGTTGGAACGGTCCTGGGCGGAGCCCGTTCGACTTCGTGGTGCGTGAGGCCGGACTCGAACCGGCACACCCTTGCGGGCGTCAGGACCTAAACCTGGTGCGTCTACCAATTTCGCCACTCACGCGCATTCCTGTCGCCTGACCGCGCGGCACGCAAGAAGCGTGCTCCACGCGCCCGGGCGTCATGCCGGCCCGAAAACCCGAAAACCGGCACGCCCGATCAGGCGAGCGCGAGATTCTACCCGATCCGCGCAGCATTGTCTCGCCCCGCCGGCGCCCGTCGGACAGCGGTGCTAGAATGCCGCGCTCGACGTGCCGGCCACGCGCCGGCACGCGTCCCCCGAACCCGCCTCCGCCACGACCCCACCCGTGAACTTCGACGACTACTGTCAGCAAAAGGCCGCCCCCGCGGGCTCCAGCGTCTACTACGCGCTGCGCCAGGCGCCGCTCGCCGCCGCACCGCGCCTGACGGCCCTGTTCGCGCTGCGCCGCGAACTCGAGGAAACCGTCAAGGAAACCAGCGATCCGACCGTCGGACACACGAAACTCGCGTGGTGGCACAAGGAACTCGCGGCGCTCGCCGCCGGCGAACCGTCGCACCCGGTCACGAAGGCGCTCGCGCAGCACCACCCGGCGATCGGCGCAGAAACCGACGCGCTGCGCACGCTCGTCAACGGTTACGGGATGGATCTGGAACAGGCGCGTTATCTGGATTTCGCAAACCTGCAGCGCTACATCGCGCAGGTCGGCGGCACCTTCGCGTCGCTGGTCGCGCGCGCAAGCGCCGCGAATCCGGCCGAACCGCAACCGTGGGCCGCGCAGGCCGGCCACGCGCTGATGCTCGCGCAATTCGTGCAGGAACTCGGCAACGATGCGCGCCACGGCCGCATCTATCTGCCGATCGACGAACTGCAACGCTACAACGTGACCGCCGCCGACCTGCTGAATCGCCGCTACAGCCCGGCCTTCAGCGAGCTGCTGCAGTTTCAGACGGCCCGCGCGCGCGAAGCGCTCGCCGCCGCCGACGCGGCGATCCCCGCGTCCGCACGCCGCGCGCAACGCACGCTGCGTGCGCAGATCGCACTGGCCGGCGCGCTGCTCGACGAAATCGAGCGCGACGGCTACCAGGTGCTGCACCAGCGTATCGCGCTGACGCCGATCCGCAAGCTGTGGATCGCGTGGCGCGCCGCACGCCGCCGCTGATCCGCCCCGTCACGCACGACCGCCTCACACCTTCAGCAGCGGCAGCGTCTCGAAGCGCTGCTGCAGCACGTGCGTCGCATCGAGCCCCCACCACGGCCCGAGCACGGTCGCATAGAGCTGGCGGAAATCGACCGCGACCGGCAGGTTGCCGTTGCCGTCGAGATGCCCGAGTGCCGGCGCCGCGCCGTACAGCCCGCCGGCCACGCGGCCGCCCATCACGAAATGCGGCGCGGCGGTACCGTGATCGGTGCCGTTGCTCTGGTTCTCGCGCACGCGCCGCCCGAATTCCGCATACGTCATCACGAGCGTCTGGTTCCAGCGCCCGAGCTCGACCAGCGCGCCGCGCATCGCACTCATCCCTTCCGCGAACTGCCTGAGCAGCGCCGCCTGCTGCCCCGGCTGGTTCTGGTGCGTATCGAAACCGTTGAGCGTGAGCCGCAGCACCGCGACGCCGTCCTGCGCGCCAGGCCCCGACGCCTCGCATGCCGCGAGCACCTGCATCGCGGTCTTCACCGAGGTCCCGAACGTACCGGCCGGAAAGGCCGTCCTGAACTCGCGCATCCCGCCGCGCGGGCGCAGCCGGTCGGCCGCCTTCACGATGTCGTTCTCGACCTCGATGATGTGCGCGAGCGCCGGGTTCCGTTCGCGCAGCGACGACGGTTCGGCCAACCGCGCCGCGCGGATGAACTGCGCGGGATTGACGAGCGCGATCGCGCGCGCGCCGTTCGCGAGCGGTCCCATTTCCGCACTGCCGAGCACGACGCCGTCTGCCGCGAAGCCGGGCGGCACCGGCGCCTGCGCGAACGTGCGCGTGAGCCAGCCTTCGTGCAGGTACTGGTCCGAGCGCGACGCGGTGTCCCAGATCTCGATCGAGCGGAAATGCGACAGGTTCGGCTGCGGATAACCGACGCCCTGCACGATCGCGACCTGTCCGTCGCGCCACAGCGGCATCAACGGCGCGAGCGACGGGTGCAGCCCCGTCTGCGCGTCGAGCTGCAGCACCTGGTCGCGCTTGATGCCGATGCTGCGGCGGAACTGGTAGTAGAGCGGATCCGCATACGGCACCACCGTGTTGAGGCCGTCGTTGCCGCCCTTCAGCTCGACGAGGATCAGCACGTTCGCATAACCGGCCGCCGGCTGGCGCCCGGCCGCGACCATCGATGCCGCCTGCGCGGGCGGCTGCCACAACGACACGCCCGCCGCGGCCGCGGCGCCCGTCAGCGTCAGAAAATCACGTCGGTTCATCGTGCATCCTTCGGCTCGCCGTGCGGTATGGCCACCGCGGCAGCGTGCCTGTTCGTCGTCGTTTCGGTCGTTTCAGTCATTTCAGTTGATAGGCCGGATCCATCAGCAGCGCCTCGAGATACACGCTGCCGGTCGAGTCCGTATCGATCGCCGCGACCGGCGACACCGGCAGCACCGCGTGCTGCAGCTGGAGCTCGGTCGACAATCCCGCAATCGCCTGCGGCCGCGCACGATACTGCGCGAGCCAGCGTTCGAGGTCGAATCGCAGGCCGCCGCGCGCGGGTTTGACCGGCGCGCCGCGCATGCCGGCAACCGACGCGGCGTCCGCAACCGGTATCGCTTGCGCCCGCGCATTCGGCGACGGCGGCGCCATCGCGTGCGCGGGCGAGCGCATGCCGGCCGTCTCGGTCGCGCGGAACAACTGCTCGACGAACTGCTTGCGCGCCAGCAGCGTGGTGCTGTTGATCCACATCGCGCCGCCCGGCCAGCCCTTCACGTTCGGCGGATAGAACAGGTTCTGCCCGAGCGTGCGCACGGTGTTCGCGAGCATCTGCGGATCGCCGTACGCGACGTCGAACAGCCGCACCGACCCGACGACGAACTCGGCCGGCGACTTCACGAGCACGCCGCGATTGCGCGGATCCCAGAATGCGTCGGTCGACCAGAGCGCGGCGAGCGCCGCGCGTATGTCGTAGCCGCTGGCGCGAAACCGCTCGGCCACGACATCGAGCGCGCCGGCGTCGGGCGTATCGGACACGAATTCGCGCCACAGCTTGCCGGCGATGAAGCTTGCCGTCTCGGGCCGCTTCAACAGGATGTCGAGAAACCCGTCGCCGTCGAACGCACCGGTCTCGCCGAGGATCGTCTTGTCGCCCGCGCCCTGCCATTCGGGCCGCACCACGAAGCGCAGCGTATCGGGATCGACGCTCCAGCCGGTCATCGCGCGCGCGGCTTCGGTCACGTCGCGCTGCGAGTAATGCCCTTCGCCGAGCGTGAACAGCTCCATTACCTCGCGCGCGAAATTCTCGTTCGGGCGGCCCTTGCGGTTACTCGCGCCGTCGAGATACTGGAGCATAGCCGGATCCTTCGCGATCGCATGCAGCAGCGTGCCGAAGTTGCCGAGCGCCTCGCGCCGAAACAATGCATTCTGCGCGGCCATCGTCTGCGGATACGGGACCTTGTCCTGCCCGGACGTGAAGTGCCCGTGCCAGAACAGCGTCATGCGCTCGGTGAGCGGCGACGGCGTGACGATCATCTCGTTGACCCACGCGGCGCGCAGCGCATCGTAGCGGACATTGCGCTCGCGTTGCTCGTCGCGGCGCATGTCGGGCGTCAGCGCCTGACGCTGCGCGCGCGTCGGCGGCAGCTCGGCGATCCAGTCGGGCCACGTCGTCACGGGCTCGCGCCGCACGCTGCCGAGCGTGTCGGCCACGACCTGCGCGCGCGTCATGCCGACGACGCGCGCGACGTCGGCGGGCGCGGGAGAGAAACCGGTGCGGCTGAGGAAAAACAGTGCGTCGTCGGCATCGAGCGGCGACTGCATGGCAGACGACGGCGCCGGGGCGGCAGCGTTCGCTTTCATCGTCGTGGACTCCCGGAGCGCACCGGCGGTGCGGATGCGGGTTCAACGGCGGCACGCATCCGAAAGTTGACCGAAAAATTGCTACGGAATCTTTCCGCGCCGTGCGAACGCGCGTGCGTGTCAGCGCTTGTACAGCTCGCGAACGGCGTCCTCGATGTGCTGGCGCAGCAGGTGGCGCTCCTCGGGCGTCATGTGTCCGTCGCGACGGTGCTGATCGAGATCGGGAGGCACGGCGGAACGGACCGCCATGTCGGCGGCGCGGTCGGGCTGCGGCGCTTTGCCGCGCGGCAGCTTGCGCGACGAGGCGCCCTGCTCGGGGCGCTGCGCATACGCGAAGTTCGACGCATATGGACCGGCAAGTGCGATCGTCAGCATCAGTGCAATCCGGGCAGATCGCATGACCGTCCTCGCTTCTTTGGTCGATTTGTTCCCTTCGTCACGCGGCAACCGGTTACCTCTGGTACTTGAAAAACCCTGCGGAATTCGGGTGTACAAAGATGAAAGATGGAGTGCAGGGGAGTATCTACCGAATTTCAGCTTCGAGTAAAGGAATCTCTATAGCCTGCCTTTACTCCGCGCGACACTACGGGTAAATTTTGTAACGGACTGTAACGCGCGAAAATACGCGACCGTGCGTGATTTCCCATTCGCGATAAGATGCCGCTCATGGAAACGAAAAACCCCTCCAAGATTCTCGTCGTCGACGACGACCCGCGCCTGCGCGATCTGCTGCGCCGCTATCTCGGCGAGCAGGGTTTCAACGTGTACGTCGCGGAGAACGCGACCGCGATGAACAAGCTCTGGGTGCGCGAGCGCTTCGACCTGCTGGTGCTCGACCTGATGCTGCCGGGTGAAGACGGCCTGTCGATCTGCCGCCGCCTGCGCGGCAGCAACGACCGCACGCCGATCATCATGCTCACCGCGAAGGGCGAAGACGTCGACCGCATCGTCGGCCTCGAGATGGGCGCCGACGACTACCTGCCGAAGCCGTTCAACCCGCGCGAACTCGTCGCGCGCATTCACGCGGTGCTGCGCCGCCAGGCGCCGGCCGAACTGCCGGGCGCGCCGTCGGAAACCACCGAGGTGTTCGAGTTCGGCGAGTTCTCGCTGAACCTCGCGACGCGCACGCTGACGAAGTCGGGCCAGGAAATTCCGCTGACGACCGGCGAATTCTCGGTGCTGAAGGTGTTCGCGCGCCATCCGCGCCAGCCGCTGTCGCGCGAAAAGCTGATGGAGCTCGCGCGCGGCCGTGAATACGAAGTGTTCGACCGCAGCCTCGACGTGCAGATCTCGCGTCTGCGCAAGCTGATCGAACCGGATCCGGGCAGCCCGCGTTTCATCCAGACCGTCTGGGGCCTCGGCTACGTGTTCATTCCGGACGGCGCCGCCTGATCTTTTCTCTTTCCGGTTTCGCCCGTCCACGGCCCGTCCCATGCGTATCGACCGGCGCCTCCTGCAGCTCGCGTTCGGCGGGCTGTTCTGGCGCACCTTCCTGCTGATCGCGCTGCTGATCTCGGTCAGTCTCGCCGCGTGGTTCCAGAGCTTTCGCGTGATCGAGCGCGAGCCGCGCGCGCAGCGCGTCGCGCTCCAGCTCGTCGCGATCGTGAAGCTCACGCGCACCGCCCTGCTCTATTCCGATCCCGATTTGCGGCGCGCGCTGCTGCAGGATCTCGAGAGCAACGAGGGCGTGCGCGTGTACCCGCGCGAAAAGACCGACAAGTTCAAGCTGCAGCCCGACGAATCGCTGAACCGCCTGATCGAACACGACATCCGCAGCCGGCTCGGCGACGATACCGTGATCGCGCAGTCGGTCAACGACATCCCGGGCGTCTGGATCAGCTTCAAGATCGACGACGACGATTACTGGGTCGCGCTCGACCGCGACCAGCTCGACAGCGTCACGGGCCTGCAGTGGGCCGGCTGGGGCCTGTTCGCGCTCGCGCTGTCGCTGTTCGGCTCGGCGTTCATCACGAGCCTCGTGAACCGGCCGTTCTCGCGGCTCGCGCTCGCCGCGCGGCAGATCGGCTCGGGCCAGACGCCCGAGCTGCTGCCCGAGCGCGGGATGGGCGTCGCGGCCGACACCAACCGCAGCTTCAACCAGATGGTGCGCGACCTCGAACAGCTCGAGGCCGATCGCGCGCTGATGCTCGCGGGCATCTCGCACGACCTGCGCACGCCGCTCGCGCGGCTGCGGCTCGAGACCGAGATGAGCCCGTCCGACCAGGCGACCAAGGACGCGATGGTCGACGACATCGAGCAGATGGACCGCATCATCGCGGCCTTCATCGACTACGCGCGTCCGACCCAGCGCAAGCCGGAGCCGGTCGACCTGTCGTCGATCGCGCACGAAGTCGCCGCGCGCGTGTCGGGCGAGGACGGCGTCGAGATCCGCACGCGGCTCGCGCCGACCGCCGTGATCGAAGCCGACGAGACCGAC
This sequence comes from Burkholderia sp. BCC1988, assembly GCF_905339895.1. NCBI lineage: Bacteria > Pseudomonadati > Pseudomonadota > Betaproteobacteria > Burkholderiales > Burkholderiaceae > Burkholderia > Burkholderia sp. BCC1988. The sequence continues at coordinate 60,877 of NZ_CAJPHA010000013.1, read as the reverse complement.
ATGCGACGCGTGATCGGCAACCTCGTCGAGAACGCGCGCAAATACGGCCAGAGCCGCGACGACGGCGTATCGCGCATCACGCTCGAGACGCGCGTGACGCACGCGCGTGTCGAGCTGTCGGTGAGCGACGAGGGCCCGGGCATCCCCGAGGACCAGCTGCCGCTCGTGATGCGGCCGTTCTACCGCGTCGACACGGCGCGCACCAAGGCGGACGGCACGGGGCTCGGCATGGCGATCGTGCTGCGCCTCGTCGGCCGCTATCGCGGCGCGCTGCGCCTGCGCAACCGCAGCCCCGAAGCGGGCCTCGAAGTCACGCTCGAATTCCCCGGCGCCGGCAAGGCGCGTGCGACGGCGTGACGCATTCGCGCACGCTTCTTGCGCGTCACACTATCGGCGCGGTTGAAAAAAACTATGGGAATCGTTAGTCAAAAACTATTGAAGCTACTTATTAATAGTGTTATAGTCGTGCCCATGCTGTCACATCAACGTTGCAGCACCGAGGTAGCTTGACTCAGTCTTCTTCCCAACTCACACAGGAGTATCCGCATGAAAACCGTGGGCGATAAACTCGAAGCATTCACCGTCGTAGCCGCGAAGCCGGGCTTCAACAATCACGAGGAAAACGGCCAGTCGGCGTTCGAGACCGTCACCGAAGCGTCGTTCCCGGGCAAGTGGAAGATCATCTACTTCTATCCGAAGGATTTCACGTTCGTGTGCCCGACGGAAATCGTCGAGTTCGCGAAGCTGACGAAGCAGTTCGAAGAGCGCGACGCCGTCCTGCTCGGCGGCAGCTCGGACAACGAATTCGTGAAGCTCGCATGGCGCCGTGAGCACAAGGACCTCGACAAGCTGAACCACTACTCGTTCGGCGACGTCAAGGGCGAGCTGATCGACCAGCTCGGCGTGCGCGACAAGGAAGCCGGCGTGGCCCTGCGTGCAACGTTCATCGTCGATCCGGACAACACGATCCAGCACGTTTCGGTGAACAACCTGAACGTCGGCCGTAGCCCGGAAGAAGTCCTGCGCATTCTGGACGGCCTGCAAACGGACGAACTGTGCCCGTGCAACCGTGCAGTCGGCGGCGCAACGCTGTAAGCGCATCGATGCACGAAGCCCGCGGCGCACGTCCTGCCTGCGGGCTTTTTTAACGGCCAACCCATAGGAGATATCAATGGAATTCATCGATTCGATTAAGGCACGTATCCCCGACTACGCGAAGGACATTCGCCTGAACCTCGACGGCACGATCTCGCGCTCGTCGCTCGAAGGCACCGATGCAGTCGGCGTCGCGCTGGCGGCGGCGGTCGCGGCGAAGAGCACCGTGCTCGTGAAGACGATCCGCGAAGCCGGCGTGCTGTCGCCCGAAGAGACGAACGCCGTGCTGACGGCGGCCGCGCTGATGGGGATGAACAACACCTGGTATCCGTATGTCGAGATGGCCGACGATGCCGACCTGAAGACGCAGCGCGCCGAGCTGCGGATGGGCGCGTATGCGTCGCACGGCGGCGTCGACAAGCGCCGCTTCGAGATGTACGCGCTCGCCGCGTCGATCGTCGGCAAGTGCCACTTCTGCGTGAAGTCGCACTACGCGCTGCTGAAGAACGAGCAAGGGATGACGACGACGCAGCTGCGCGACGTCGGCCGCATCGCGTCGGTGATCAACGCCGCCGCGCAGGTGATCGCCGCCGAAGGCGAATAAGCAGCCACGCGAACGGCAGCGCGATACGGCGGTCAAGCGCGCCGGATCGCGCCGCAAAACGAAAATGCCACGCAAGCGCGTGGCATTTTTCATTCCGGCGGCGCAACCTGCGCGCCGCTTCGGACCGGCGTCAGGCGCTCACGCGCCCTGCTTCACCAGCAGCGCGGCGGCCTGCGCCTCGATGCCCTCGCCGCGGCCGAGGTAGCCGAGCTTCTCGTTGGTCTTCGCCTTCACGTTCACGCGCTCGAGCGGCAGGCCGAGATCGGCCGCGAGGTTCGCGCGCATCCCGTCGATGTGCGGTGCGAGCTTCGGCGCCTGCGCGATCACCGTGCTGTCGACGTTCTGGATCGTGAAGCCGGCCGCCTTCACGCGGGCGACGCATTCGCGCAGCAGCACGCGGCTGTCCGCGCCCTTGAACGCCGCGTCGGTGTCGGAGAAATGGCGGCCGATGTCGCCGAGCGCCGCCGCGCCGAACAGCGCGTCGGTGATCGCGTGCAGCAGCACGTCCGCGTCCGAGTGGCCGAGCAGGCCGCGCTCGTACGGAATCGTCACGCCGCCGATGATGAGGGGGCGCCCCGGGACGAGCTGGTGCACGTCGTAGCCTTGTCCGATTCTGAAGTCCATGCGTAATCCGGTTTGAGATGAGGTGAAAGTCAGGAAGCGTTCGCGGGGCGCGCGAGGATCGCTTCCGCGAGCGCGAAATCTTCCGGGTACGTGACCTTGAAGTTGCGCAGGCTGCCCTGCACGACGCGCGGCGTATGGCCGGCCCATTCGATCGCGCTGGCCTCGTCGGTCAGGTCGTGGCCTTCGCGCTGCGCGCGCAGGATCGCGTCGCGCAGCATGCCGATGCGGAACATCTGCGGCGTCTGCGCCTGCCACAGCGCGTCGCGCGACTCGGTGCGCGCGATCGCGTCGCCGCCGGCCGGCACGCGCTTGAGCGTATCGGCCACCGGCAGCGCGACGATGCCGCCGACCGGGTCGTCCTTCAGCGTCGCGACCAGCGTGCGGATCAGTTCGGGCGTGATGCCGGGGCGCGCGGCGTCGTGCACGAGCACCCAGTCCTGCTCGGTCGCGCCGAATTCGGCCAGCTCGAGCAGCCCGTTGAGCACCGACGCCTGCCGCGAGCCGCCGCCGCAGCGGCGCACCGCGAAGCGCAGGCCCGCGAAGCGGCGCGCATCGAAGTGCGTGTCGTCGGGCGCGAGGACGACGAGCGTCTGCGCGAATTCGCTGCACGCGTCGAACGCGGCGAGCGTGTAATGCAGGAGCGCGCGGCCGGCCAGCGTGCGGTATTGCTTCGGCACGGCCGAACCGGAACGGCTGCCCGTGCCGGCGCAAGGAATCAGGGCGAAAAGTCGGGGAGTCACGAAGGGGAAACGCCGGAAAGATGAAATCGAGAAGCGGATTTTATAATAGGTCTTTCGTCTCGACCGGCGCGCCGCGTCGCGCCCGTGCCCGCCACCCCTGCCGTCCCTATGCCAGACAACGCTTCCACCCCGTTCGCCTCGCCCGTCGCCCGCGTCAAGCCGGGCCAGCGGTTCGCCTTCGACGGTGCGCACGGCTCCGCCGACGCACTCGCCATCGCCCGCTATCTCGCCGACAACCGCGACGCGGTCCCGCTCCTTGCGGTGATCTGCGCGAACGCGGTCGACGCGCAGCGGCTGTCGCAGGAACTCCGCTACTTCTCGCCGGAGGCGCGCGTGCGCCTGCTACCGGACTGGGAAACGCTGCCGTACGACACGTTCTCGCCGCACCAGGATCTCGTCTCCGAGCGGCTCGCGACGCTGCACGACCTCGGCGAGGGCCGCTGCGACATCCTGCTGGTGCCCGCGACCACCGCGCTGTACCGGATGCCGCCCGCGTCGTTCATGGCCGCGTACACATTCGCGTTCGCGCAGGGCGAGCGGCTCGACGAGGCGAAGCTGAAGGCGCAGCTCACGCTGGCCGGCTACGAGCACGTGAGCCAGGTCGTGCGGCCCGGCGAATACTGCGTGCGCGGCTCGCTGATCGACCTGTACCCGATGGGCTCGCCGCTGCCGTACCGGATCGACCTGTTCGACGACCAGGTCGACTCGATCCGCGCGTTCGATCCCGATACGCAGCGCAGCCTCTATCCGGTGCGCGACGTGCGCCTCCTGCCCGGCCGCGAGTTTCCGTTCGACGAAGCGGCGCGCACGGCCTTCCGCAGCCGCTGGCGCGAGACCTTCGAAGGCGACCCGAGCCGCGCGCCGATCTACAAGGACATCGGCAACGGCGTGCCGTCGGCCGGCATCGAGTACTACCTGCCGCTGTTCTTCGACGAGACGGCCACGCTGTTTCACTACCTGCCGCAGGATGCGCACCTCGTGTTCGCCGGCGACCTCGAAGCGTCGATCCGCCGTTTCACGGCCGATACGAAGCAGCGTCACGCGTTCCTCGCGCACGACCGCGAGCGGCCGATCCTGGAGCCGCAGCGGCTGTTCCTGTCCGACGAGGATTTCTTCGCGTTCGCGAAGCCGTTCGCGCGCGTCGTGCTGCCCGCGCAGCCGGCCGGCGGCTGGGCGACGGCCTTGCCCGAGCTCACCGTCGACCGCCACGCGGACGATCCGCTCGCCGCGCTGCGCACCTTCGTCGAAGCGTCGGGCAAGCGCGTGCTGCTGACGGTCGAATCGGCCGGCCGCCGCGAGACGATCCTGCAACTGCTCGCCGAGCATCGCCTGCGTCCGGCGTCGAACGACCACTTCGCGGGCTGGCTCGAAAGCGACGCGCCCTTCGCGCTCGGCGTCGCGCCGCTCGCGAGCGGCTTCGCGGTGCCCGGCGAAGGCTACGCGATCGTCACCGAGACCGAGCTGTACGGCGCGCTCGGCCGCCGCGCCGGGCGCCGCCGCCAGGAACAGGCGAGCAACGTCGACGCGATGGTGCGCGACCTGTCGGAGCTGAAGGTCGGCGATCCGGTCGTGCATGCGCAGCACGGCATCGGCCGCTACATGGGCCTCGTGTCGATGGATCTCGGCGAAGGCGAGACCGAATTCCTGCATCTCGAATACGCGGGCGACAGCAAGCTCTACGTGCCGGTCGCGCAGCTGCACGTGATCTCGCGCTACAGCGGTGCCGATCCCGACAGCGCGCCGCTGCACGCGCTCGGCTCGGGCCAGTGGGAGCGCGCGAAGCGCAAGGCCGCGCAGCAGATCCGCGATACGGCGGCCGAGCTGCTGAACCTGTACGCGCGCCGCGCGGCCCGCGAAGGCCATGCGTTCGCGCTCGAGCCGCGCGACTACGTGAAGTTCGCGGAAAGCTTCGGGTTCGAGGAAACGCCCGACCAGGCCGCGGCGATCGCAGCCGTGATCGGCGACATGACGAGCGGCAAGCCGATGGACCGCCTCGTGTGCGGCGACGTCGGCTTCGGCAAGACCGAGGTCGCGCTGCGCGCCGCATTCATCGCGGCGATGGGCGGCAAGCAGGTCGCGCTGCTGTCGCCGACCACGCTGCTCGCCGAGCAGCACACGCAGACCTTCGCCGACCGCTTCGCCGACTGGCCGGTGCGCATCGTCGAGCTGTCGCGCTTCAAGACCGCGAAGGAAGTGAACGCGGCGATCGCGCAGATCAACGAAGGCAGCGTCGACATCGTGATCGGCACGCACAAGCTGCTGTCGTCGGACGTGCAGTTCAAGCGCCTCGGCCTCGTGATCATCGACGAGGAACACCGCTTCGGCGTGCGCCAGAAGGAAGCGCTGAAGGCGCTGCGCGCGGAAGTCGACGTGCTGACGCTGACCGCGACGCCGATCCCGCGCACGCTCGGGATGGCGCTCGAGGGCTTGCGCGACTTCTCGGTGATCGCGACCGCGCCGCAGAAGCGGCTCGCGATCAAGACCTTCGTGCGCCGCGAGGAGGAAAGCGTGATCCGCGAGGCGATGCTGCGCGAGCTGAAGCGCGGCGGCCAGGTGTATTTCCTGCACAACGAGGTCGAGACGATCGAGAACCGCAAGGCGATGCTCGAGGAGCTCGTGCCCGAAGCGCGCATCGTGATCGCGCACGGCCAGATGCACGAGCGCGAGCTCGAACGCGTGATGCGCGATTTCGTCGCGCAGCGCGCGAACGTGCTGCTGTGCACGACGATCATCGAGACCGGCATCGACGTGCCGAGCGCGAACACGATCATCATGCACCGCGCCGACAAGTTCGGCCTCGCGCAGCTGCACCAGCTGCGCGGCCGCGTCGGCCGTTCGCACCACCAGGCGTACGCATACCTGCTGGTCCACGACCCGCAGTCGCTGACCAAGCAGGCGCAGCGCCGCCTCGAGGCGATCCAGCAGATGGAGGAACTCGGTTCGGGCTTCTATCTCGCGATGCACGACCTCGAGATCCGCGGCACCGGCGAGGTGCTCGGCGACAAGCAGTCGGGCGAGATCCACGAGATCGGCTTCCAGCTGTATACCGACATGCTGAACGACGCCGTGAAGGCGCTGAAGAACGGCAAGGAGCCCGATCTCACCGCCCCGCTCGCCGCGACGACGGAAATCAACCTGCACGCGCCCGCGATCCTGCCGGCCGACTACTGCGTGGACGTGCAGGAGCGGCTGTCGCTGTACAAGCGGCTCGCGAACTGCGAGCACGGCGACGCGATCGACGGCATCCAGGAAGAGCTGATCGACCGCTTCGGCAAGCTGCCGCCGCAGGCGCACGCGCTCGTCGAGACGCACCGGCTGCGGCTCGCCGCGAAGCCGCTCGGCATCGTCAAGATCGACGCGAGCGAGGCCGCGATCGGGCTGCAGTTCGAGCCGAACCCGCCAATCGATCCGATGCGGATCATCGAGATGGTGCAGAAGCACCGGCACATCAAGCTCGCGGGCCAGGACAAGCTGCGCATCGAGACGCGCTCGCCCGATCTCGCGATCCGCGTGTCGACGATCAAGGAAACGCTGCGCGCGCTCGCCCCGCGCGCCGATGCGACGAGCGCGGCACGCTGACGGCACGGCCGCGATGCTGCACCGCATCGCGGCCGGCGAAGGCGGGCCGGCGCGTTTTTGAGTATGATTTTCCCATTCCTCAGACGGAGTTTTGCCATGTCCACTCTCGACGCGCCGGCGCCGTCCGCCGCAACCCAAGGCGACGCCTCGCTCGTCAGCCTGCCCTGGATCAAGCAGCTGGTGTCGATGGACACGACGAGCCGCGTGCCGAACCTCGGCCTGATCGAAACGGTGCGCGACGCGCTCGCCGCGAAGGGCATCCAGTCGACGCTCACGCACGATCCGCGCGAAGGCTGGGCCAACCTGTTCGCGACCGTGCCCGCGCACGACGGCTCGACCGACGGCGGCATCGTGCTGTCGGGGCACACCGACGTCGTGCCGGTCGACGGCCAGCAGTGGGACAGCAACCCGTTCGAGCCGGAGCTGCGCGACGGCCGCCTGTACGGCCGCGGCACGTGCGACATGAAGGGCTTCATCGGCGCGGCGCTCGCGCTGCTGCCGGAGATGCAGGCGACGAAGCTCGCGAAGCCGATCCATTTCGCGCTCTCCTACGACGAGGAAATCGGCTGCGCGGGCGCCCCGCTGCTGATCGCCGATCTGGTCAAGCGCGGCGTGAAGCCGTCCGGCTGCATCGTCGGCGAGCCGACCAGCATGCGGCCGATCATCGCGCACAAGGGCATCAACGCGTACCGCTGCTGCGTGCGCGGCCACGCGGCGCACTCGTCGCTGACGCCGAAGGGCCTGAACGCGATCGAATATGCGGCGCGCCTCATCTGCCACATCCGCGACATCGCCGAGCGCTTTCGCGCCGAAGGCCCGTTCGACGAACTGTACGACGTGCCTTTCACGACCGCGCAGACGAGTACCATCCAGGGCGGCAACGCGATCAACACGGTGCCGGCCGAATGCCGGTTCGACTTCGAGTTCCGCAACCTGCCGACGCTCGATCCCGAGCAGATCTTCGCGCGCATCGAAGCGTATGCGCGGGAAACGCTGCTGCCGCAGATGCTTCGCGAGCATCCGAACGCGGCGATCGAGTTCTCGAAGATCGCCGCGGCGCCCGGGCTCGACGCGACCGAACAGGCCGCGATCACGCAGCTGGTGCGCGCGCTGACGGCCGACCAGGACAAGCGCAAGGTCGCCTACGGCACGGAAGCCGGCCTGTTCGAACGCGCGGGCATCCCGAGCATCGTCTGCGGGCCCGGCAACATCGAACAGGCGCACAAGCCGAACGAGTATGTGGAGCTCGCGCAGCTCGCCGCCTGCGAGCAGTTCCTGCGCAAGTTCATCCGCAGCATGTCGGTCGACGCACACTGACTGCCCCCGCCACGCCGGCCTGCGTGTGCGGGCCGGCCCCCTCCTGCCACCCGCCACGTCATGTCGACTGACCAACAGCGTACTGCCCATACGACGATCGACGGCGAACCGATTCCGACGCTCGACGAAATCGCCGCGCAGCATTTCGCGTTGTCGCCGTGGGTCGCGCGCACGCCGGTGTTCGAGCGCGCCGACCTGCCGTCCCTCGAGGGCACGCACGTCAACTTCAAGTTCGAGCTGCTGCAGGTGAGCGGCAGCTTCAAGGCGCGCGGTGCGTTCACGAACCTGCTGGCCCTCGACGAAGCGCGCAAGAACGCCGGCGTCACGTGCGTGTCGGCCGGCAATCACGCGGCGGCCGTCGCGTATGCGGCGATGCGGCTCGGCAGCAGCGCGAAGGTCGTGATGTTCCATACCGCGAGCCCGGCGCGCATCGCGCAGTGCAAGCAGTACCGCGCGGAAGTCGTGCTCGCCGGCAGCGCATCGCAGGCATTCGACGTCGTGCGGCGGATCGAGGCCGAGGAAGGCCGCTTCTTCATCCATCCGTTCAATGGCTATCACACGATTCTCGGCACCGCGACGCTCGGCTACGAATGGGCGACGCAGACGCCCGATCTCGACGCGGTGATCGTGCCGATCGGCGGCGGCGGGCTCGCGGCCGGCATGGCGACCGCGCTGCGGCTCGCGAATCCGCGCGTGCACGTGTACGGCGTCGAGCCGGAAGGCGCCGACGCGATGAGCCGCAGCTTCGCGGCGAATCACACGATCCAGATGAGCGCGATGCAGACCATCGCCGACTCGCTGATGGCGCCGCACACCGAGGAGTACAGCTACCAGCTGTGCCGGCGCCACGTCGACCGCATCGTCACGGTGTCCGACGACGCGCTGCGCGCGGCGATGCTGTTCCTGTTCTCGCAACTGAAGCTGTCGGTCGAGCCGGCGTGCGCGGCGGCGCTCGCGGCGCTGCTCGGCCCGCTGCGCGAAACGCTGCAGGGCAAGCGGGTCGGCGTGCTGCTGTCGGGCACGAACACCGATCCCGCGACGCTCGGCATGCATCTCGCGCACGCAAAACTGCAGCACTGAACCCGCGCACGATACTCAGGGTTATCCCCAGTTTATGTTGACAGCCCTGTTGATAACCCGCCGGACAAGCACGCAAGTGGTTGAGCGCGCAGCGTTTTACGCGCGCGAAGCGCGCCGGACGCGAAATAGGCAGATAGCGCCACCGAACGCATGGCCCGCGGCGTGGCAACGTCGTACGCGGCAGGTGATCGGCGCTGCAGCGGTCGCGCTGCTTGCCGGTTGCGCGGCCCCGCCCTCGCCCGTCGTCGACGCTTCCGTTGGCTGCCTGCAGCCGGACATGCACCGGATGCTGCAGGCCGACCTGCTGTTCGGGCGCGATATCGCGGGACGCGGGCCCGTCACAGATGCGGAACGCGCGGCCTTCCTCGCCGACGTCGTCACGCCGCGCTTTCCGGACGGTTTCACGGTCTGGGACACCCGCGGCCAATGGCGCGACCGCGCCACCGGCCGGATCATCGGCGAAGCGAGTTTCGTGGTCCGTATCGTCGCCGACGATACCGCCGATACGCACGCGCGGCTCGCGGCGATCCGGCACGCGTACCGCGAGCGCTTCCGGCAGGACTCGGTCGGCATCACGCTCGTACCGGCCTGCGCGTCGTTCTGATTCGTCCTTCCCGACTGACACGCGAACGCGACGACACATAAGAAAACGGGCGCCCGAAGGCGCCCGCCGCATGCGACACATCCGCGTATCGCTTACTTGTTCTCGAACATGTCCATGATCTGCTGCTTCTCCTGCTGCGTGACGGGCGGCGGCGCGAGCCCCTCCGAGCCGGCCGAGCCGAGCGCGTCGTTCGCGCTGATCGCATTCGCGGCCGGGTTGATGTCCACGCTGCCGACGAAGCCGTTGCCCGGCGTGCGATCGGCGTAGTACAGCTCGCCGTCGATCGAGGTCAGGCCGTCCGGCATCGGCATCTGCTGCTCGGGCACGCCGTTCAGCGCGGTGCGCATGTAGTTCACCCAGATCGGCAACGCGAGCTGCGCGCCGAATTCGCGGCTACCGAGGCTCTTCGGCTGGTCGAAGCCCATCCACGCGACCGCGACGAGCGACTGCTGGTAGCCGGCGAACCAGCCGTCCTTCGCATCGTTCGTCGTGCCCGTCTTGCCCTGCAGGTCGCTGCGGCCGAGCGCGTTGGTGCCCGCGCCCGTGCCGGCCGTCGCGACCGTGTGCAGCAGGCTGTTCATCACGTATGCGTTGCGGCCTTCGATCGTGCGCGGCGCGGTGCCGCCGGCGATCACCGGCTGCGATTTCTGCAGCGGCTGGCCGCGCGCGTCGTCGACTTCGGCGATCAGGTACGGATCGACCTTGTAGCCGCCGTTCGCGAACACCGCATAGCCGGTCGCGAGCTGCAGCGGCGTCACGAGGCCGGCGCCGAGCGCCATCGGCAGGTACGGCGGCGTCTTCGCCGGATCGAAGCCGAAGCGCTGCGTCACGTACTCCTGCGCGTACTGCGTGCCGATCGACGCGAGGATCCGGATCGACACCAGGTTCTTCGAACGCTGCAGGCCGGTGCGCATCGACATCGGGCCGTCGGGCTGGTCGTCGTCCTTCGGTTCCCATGCGGTGCCGCCCGGCACGCTCGGCGGGAAGTACAGCGGCGCATCGTTGATGATCGTCGCCGGCCCGAGGCCCTTGTCGAGCGACGCCGAATAAATGAACGGCTTGAACGACGAACCCGGCTGGCGCCACGCCTGCGTCACGTGGTTGAACTTGCTCTTGTTGAAGTCGAAGCCGCCGACGAGCGAACGAATCGCACCGTCCTGCGGCGCGATCGCGACGAGCGCGCCTTCGACCTGCGGCAGCTGCACGATCTGCCAGCCCGTCTTGCCGTCCTTCAGCACGCGCACGATCGAGCCCGGCTTGATGTGCAGCGTCGCGTTCGCGCGCGGACTCAGCGCGGCCGACACGAAGCGCAGCCCGGCCGGGCCGATCGTCGTCGTGGCGCCGCCGACGAACTGCACCTCGACCGCGTTCGGCGACGCCGACAGCACCACCGCCGACTGCAGGTCGCCGTTGTCCGGGTGATCGGCGAGCGCGTCGTCGATCGCCTCGTCGCGATCGTCGCCGGCCGCCGGCAGGTTGATCGAGCCTTCCGGCCCGCGATAGCCGTGGCGGCGCTCGTAATCGAGAATGCCGCGGCGCACGGCCTGGTACGCGGCTTCCTGGTCGGCCGAGTTGATCGTCGTCGTGACGGTCAGCCCGCGCGTATAGGTTTCGTCCTTGTACTGCTGGTACATCATCTGCCGCACCATCTCGGCGACGTATTCGCCGTGCACCGCGTACTGGTTGCCCGGCGTGCGCACGCGGATCTCTTCCTTCACCGCCTGGTCGTACTGCGGCTGCGTGATGTAGCCGATCTCGAGCATGCGCTTCAGGATGTACTCCTGGCGCACCTTCGCGCGCTTCGGATTGACGACCGGGTTGTACGCGGACGGCGCCTTCGGCAGCCCCGCGAGCATCGCCGCCTCGGCGAGCGTGATGTCCTTCAGGTCCTTGCCGAAATACACGCGCGCGGCGGCCGCGAAACCGTACGAGCGCTGGCCCAGGTAGATCTGGTTCATGTACAGCTCGAGGATCTGGTCCTTCGTCAGCGCCTTCTCGATCTTGTACGCGAGCAGCATCTCGTAGATCTTGCGCGTATACGTCTTCTCGCTCGACAGGAAGAAGTTGCGCGCGACCTGCATCGTGATCGTGCTCGCGCCCTGGCGCGCGCCACCGTGCATCAGGTCGGCCACGCCGGCGCGCAGGATGCCGAGGAAGTCCACGCCGCCGTGTTCGTAGAAGCGGTAGTCCTCGATCGCGAGCACCGCCTTCTTCATCACGTCGGGAATGTCCTGGAAGCGCACGAGGCTGCGGCGCTCCTCGCCGAACTCGCCGATCAGCACGTGATCGGCGCTGAACACGCGCAGCGGCACCTTCGGCTGGTAGTTGGTCAGCGCATCGAGCGACGGCAGTTGCGGCGCCATCACGACGAGCGCGTAGCCGACGATCAGCGCACCGACGATCGCGAGCGTCGCGATCAGGCCGACGAACCACAGCGCGACGCGCGAGCCGAACGAGCGGCGCGCGCCGTCCCCGCCGCCGCGGCGCTGCGCGCGCCGGTCGTCGCCGCGCTCGTCGTCATCGGGGTAATAGGCCCCCGACGGCGAACGGCGCAACGTGTAGTGAGGTTCGTTCCGGTCGGAAGGAGAAGACGGTCGTTTGATGATTGGCATGTCGGAATGGCGGGCGGCGTGGCGCCCTCGGACGCATGCGGAAAATGCAAGCGGATGAATCAGAGTGGGTGCATCGTGGCAACTGTCACGTCGACAGACCCCGCCGCGCGGCGATCCGTTCCCGCGACGTGACAGCGCATTTTAATGAAATCGACCGATCGGCTTCGCGATTTTTTGTAAAAATTCCCGCACAAGCATGAATTGCGGAACGTATTGGCGCCATGCTCCGCCTATCATGGACTCGCGACCCGGTGCGTACCGCGGCGTTTCTTTCAGATGCGAAAGGTGGAAACCTGCACACGCACGGCGCTTGAACTCCGGCGCTTAAGCCGTATTTAAGGGGCCGGCGGTGTAATATCCGCCGGCTCACGCGGGTCGGAACCGATTCGCGACGGGCATTGCCGCCGACGTGCGGCACCTTTCAACCACGGAGGATTTCATGTCGCTTTTCGACTCTGTTTCGCGCACGATCAAAGGCCTGCTGAACGATGCGGCCGACTCGGTACAGGATCCGTCGCGCGACGCACGGCAGATCGTGCGGGAGCTCGACGACAGCATCGGCCGTGCCGAGAATTCGCTGATCGAGATCGAGGCACAAGTCGCGACCCAGCGCAGCAAGCGCGATGCGGCCGACGACAAGGTGAAGAAGTACGAGGACGGCGCGAAGCGCGCGCTGCAGGCGGGCGACGAAGCGCTCGCACGCGAGGCGCTCGCCGCGCAGTCGAACGCCGAAGCCGAGCGCGATGCGCTCGCGGCCGAGCTGACGACGCTCGAGCCGTCGGTCGAGAAGCTGAAGGGGCAGATCGCCGACATGCGTCAGCGCCGCAACGACCTGAACGCACGCTCGAACATCCTGCAGGCCAAGCAGGAAATCGCGCAGGCGAAGGATGTCGCGGCAAGCGCGCTGGGCGGCATCGGCGGCAAGAACCTGTCCGAGGACTTCCAGAAGCTCGAGGACAAGGTCGCGCTGCAGAATGCGCGTTCGGACGCCCGCCTGAATTCGGCCGACACGTCGAGCGGCAAGGCGCTCGACGACAAGCTCGCCGCGTTGAACAAGGGCCCGTCGGTCGAGGACCGCCTCGCCGCGCTGAAGAAGCAGCTCGACACGCCCGCGCAGTAACGGCAGGCAACCGCGCCGCGGCCCGCCGGGCGCGCGGCGCGCACCGATCGTCAGGAGACGGGCGCCCGCGCCCGGTTCGACCATGAAGAAATCTCTCGCCGCACTCGGCTTCTCGCTGATGCTGCTGTCGTCCGCCGCCTTTGCGGTTCCGTCGCTGCAGCAAGTCGAGCAGTCGATCGCGCAACGTGACTGGCAGCGCGCCGACACGCAGCTGTCGCAAGTCATCGACGCCCATCCGAACAATGCGCATGCGCGCTATCTGTACGCACAGGTGCTGGATCGCGAAGGCCGCGCGTCCGACGCGCTCGCGCAACTGCAGCGGGCGAAGTCGCTCGATCCGCAACTGCGCTTCACCGACGCGTCGCATTTCGCGCAGACCGAATCGCGCATTCGCGCCGACGCCGCGCGCGTGAGCGGCGCGAGCGGCAACGCACCGTCGGCCACGCAGGCCGGTTCGTTGCAGTCGTCGCTCGCACCTGCCGCGCCGGTTGCGAAACACGGTCCGTCGACCGGCATGTGGATCGGCCTCGGGCTGCTCGTCGCGGTCATCGCGCTGGTGCTGCGCTGGACGTTGCGGCGCGCACGCTCGGCCGACGACAGCCGTGCCGGCGACGAACGCCGCGCGCAGTTGAAACGCGCGACCGACGTGCTGAACGACATCCGTCCGCTGAAACTCGACGCGAAACTGTCGACGGCGCCCGGTGCCGCGGCGCTCACCAGCGAACTCGAAGGCATCGAGACCGATGCACGCGCGCTCGTCGAAGCGCTGTCGAACGGCAAGAACCCGGTGCCGCCGTATCGCATCGACGAACTCGAACAGCGGCATGCGAGCGTGAAGGCGCGCGTCGAAGGCCGCCCCGATCCGAGCGCGCCGCCCGCTGCGCCCGCGAACGGCAGCGGCTCCGTGTATGCGCAGGAAGCCGATCGCGTGACCGGCATGCAAGGGCAGCCGTATCAGCAGCAACCGTACCCGCAACAGCCGTATCCGCCGCAACCGTATCCGCAACAGCAGCCGCCCGTCGTGGTTCAGCAAGGCGGCGGTTTCGGCAGCGGAATGGGCGGGCTGCTGACCGGCGTGCTGCTCGGCGAAGCGATGTCCGGCGGCCGCGAACGCGTGGTCGAACGCGACGTGATCGTCGACGACCCGCGCCGGCGCCAGGAGAACAACGATCCGGGCTTCGACCTCGGCCGCGGCGACGATTCGAACTGGAGCGACGGCAATGGCGGCGGCGGCGTCGATCTCGGCAGCAACGACGACGGCTGGACCGACGACAACACCTGAGCATGGCCCACGCGGGCGTCGACGCATCGCGCCGCGCCCGCCCCCGCGCTTTCTTTCATTTCCACTCGCGCCGGCCCGGTGATTTGTTAATCATTTCAAGATGGGCTACCGGCAATGGGGCACGTTCGCTATCATGCGGCCATCGGCGTGCCCCCGATCCGACCCATCAGACGCTTCGCAGCCCTGCGCGTCGCGGCACGCCTCCTCTCGCCCAACCAGGAGAAAGCCGCTCATGAGCATAATCAAGGAATTCAAGGAGTTCGCCGTCAAAGGCAACGTGATGGATCTCGCCGTCGGCGTGATCATCGGCGGCGCGTTCTCGAAGATCGTCGACTCGGTCGTGAAAGACCTCATCATGCCGGTCATCGGCGTGCTGACGGGCGGTCTGGATTTCTCGAACAAGTTCGTTCTGCTCGGCACCATCCCCCCGACGTTCAAGGGTAATCCCGATTCGTTCAAGGACCTGCAGGCCGCGGGCGTCGCCGCATTCGGCTACGGCTCGTTCATCACCGTGGCGATCAACTTCGTGATCCTCGCGTTCATCATCTTCCTGATGGTGAAATTCATCAACAAGCTGCGCAAGCCGGAAGAAGCGGCGCCGGCCGCGACGCCGGAAGACATCGTGCTGCTGCGCGAGATCCGCGATTCGCTCAAGCAACGCTGAGCACCGCGCCACGCTGCGACTGCCGGGCCCGCCATGTGCGGGCCTTTTTCATGGGCACGCATTGTGCACCGTCGTGCGAGCGCCTATCTCACTTTTTTGTGACGCGCGAATGCACGCGCGGGAAAAGCAGGTCTATGATGGAGACTAAACGACAGTACGGGCGCCAAGACGCTGGCTGTGTCGATCATCGTGGCATGCGGGTCGACGGGAGACATTGATCGTCGTACCGCACGAGTGCGGAGTGCAGCATTTTCGTGTGCTATAAAGGATCGACATGCGGCGTACATAGCCGGGAGTGGGTCGCATGAAAGTGCCGCATTTCTTGCAATTGTTTTTCAGGCGAGTGTTTATGTCCTTCCCGAAAAAACGTCGACGTGCGCAACAGGATGGCCAGGAGTCCTTCCTCGCGGTATTGCGCCATTCGAAACCGTTCGCGCAGCTCGACACCAAGATTGCCCGCGCCCGTGCGCAGGACGAACCCGTCCTCTATGCGCACGTGCTACCCGGCCTCGACGTGCTTCTGTGCAGCGTGCGCGGCGCACAGCCGCCCTATCCGGCCATCGCCGAACTGCGCAAGCGCTGCCTCGAATCGATCGCCAACGCACTCGAACAGCCGCTCGACGGCCTCGAGAACGGCGGGTACTGGTACGAGGCGAACGGCTTCGGCTTCCTCGTGTTCGCGAGCCGCGCCCGCGCGCGTATCCTGCCCGAATTTGGTGCAGGCACGAAAGCGAGCCTGCGCGGCGGGCTCGGACGCCAGAACGCCGGCGACACGACACCGCGCTCCCTCGGCTGAACCGACACCGACACGATGGGCCGCCTCCGGGCGGCCCATCGGTCATTCAGCTTCCCGCTTCAGCGTCGCGGCGCGCTCGCTGCGCCGTCCCGCGCCCGTTGCCGGGCCGGACGATGTCGATGAACGCGGCGAAATCGGCGCCGGCAAGCCCCTGCGCGGCGCCCAGGCGCAGCACCTGCTGCACCGTGGCCGATACGGGCATCACCGCGCCCGTATCGCGCGCGGCATCGGCGATCGCATCGACATCCTTCTGGAACGTGCTGAGCGCGCCGATCGGCGCGTGACCGCCTGACGTCATGCGCGGCACGAAGGTCTGCAGCAGCACCGAATCGGCCCAGCCGCCCGCCAGCGCGTCGGCCAGACGCGCGGCGTCGATGCCGCTCGCCTGGGCCAGGCCGACAGCTTCCGCGATCGCGGTCACCGTCGCGGTGACGATCGCCTGGTTGCACAGCTTCGCGGTCTGGCCCGCGCCAGCGTCGCCCATGTGCGTGACGCGCGACGCGTAGGTGTCGATCAGCGGTCGCACCGCAGCGAGGTCGGCCGCGCCGCCGCCCGCCATCACCGCAAGCGTGCCGGCCTGCGCGCCGGGCACGCCGCCCGACACCGGCGCATCGATCCAGCCGACGCCGAGCGCGGCGGCACGCGCCGCGTAGTCGCGCGTCGCGGCAGGCGGAATGCTCGAGTGATCGACGATGCGCTTCAGGCGGCGTGCATGCGCATCGCCGGCAAACAGCCCGTGCTCGCCGAACGCGACGTCGCCGACCGCACGGCCGTCGAGCACGCACACGAACACCGTGTCGACGCGCTCGGCCAGTTCGCGCGGCGTGTCGACCACCTGCGCACCGTCCTTTTCAAGCGCCTCGGCCTTGCCGCGCGTGCGGTTCCATACGCTGACCCGGTGGCCCGCCGCCAGCAAATGCCGAATCATCGGCGCGCCCATCAATCCCGGTCCGCAAAATCCGACTTCCACGATCTTCCTCGTCTCCAATTGAGGTTGCACTTGCCGCCCATCATACCTATCACTCAAGAAGCCGGACACGCGCGGCGCCGCTTCGGGCCCGCCGCTTGCGCCGGCCGCACACACACCGACATCCCAGGGAGCGCATCATGAGCGACCACGTCTACAAGCTGATCGAACTGACCGGTTCGTCGCGGCAATCGTGCGACGACGCCATCCGCAACGCGATCTCGAAAGCCGGCAAGACGCTGCACAACCTGCACTGGTTCCAGGTGACCGAAACGCGCGGCCACATCGAAGGCGACCAGGTCATCCACTGGCAGGTCACGCTGAAAGTCGGCATGCGCATCGACGACTGACGCACGCGTGTCACGCGCGGTGCCCTGACCACCGGATGCGTGCAATGCGCATCCGCGCGGTACCGCGCACGCCCGCATTCCGCCCCCTTCACCCGTTCCCGCTTCGGCCCTTTTCAGCCCGCTTCAGCCCGCTTGGCGAGGCCCGGCGACGGGTGTCTGCGGGTATCCATCTCTTGACGCTGACTTTCGTTCATATTAAAAACCATATACCCACCTCCCCCATCGATCAGCCCAGCCATATAAACCGGAGAAATCATGAGTCAGCAACGCGAGGCGATCGACACGTACCTCTTGCGCGTCTTGCACACCTTGTTGATGGAGCGCAGCGTCACGCGCGCGGCCGTCAAACTGAACCAGTCGCAACCGGCGATCAGCGCCGCGCTGCGGCGCCTGCGCGACATCACCGGCGACCCGCTGCTGGTGCGCGGCAAGTCCGGCATGGTCCCGACCGAATACGGGCTGCGCCTGCTCGAGCCGGTGCAGAACGCACTGCGTGAAATCGAGCGCATCAAGTTCCAGCAGCACAATTTCGACCCGGCCACGTCGATCCGCTGCTACCGGATCGGCTGCCCCGACTACCTGAACGTGCTGTTCGTGCCGACCGTCGTCGAACGCTTCCGCCAGGCGGCGCCGAATGCGACGCTCGAGTTCCATTCGCTCGGCCCCGCGTTCGATTACGAGCTCGCGCTGGAAGACGGCAAGCTCGACATCGTCGTCGGCAACTGGCCCGAGCCGCCCGAGCAGTTGCATCTGTCGAACCTGTTCGTCGACGAAATCGTCTGCCTGATGAGCAACACGCACCCGTTCGCGAAGCGCGGCGGGCTCACGCTCGACCAGTACCTGAACGCACCGCATCTCGCGCCGACGCCGTACTCGGTCGGCCAGCGCGGCGCGATCGACGTGCATCTCGCGCGCGAACGGCTCAAGCGTCACGTGGTCGTCACGCTGCCGTACTTCAACCTCGCGCCGTACGTGCTGGTGAAGTCCGACCTGATCTTCACGACGACGCGCCTGTTCGCCGATCATTATGCGAAGTTCCTGCCGCTGTCGGTCGTGCCGGCACCGCTCGACTTCCCGCCGATGCAGTATTACCAGCTGTGGCACGAACGCTGCCACTACTCCGACGAAGTGCGCTGGCTGCGCAGCCTCGTCGCCGAAGCGACCCGCACGCTGATCGAGGCGTAAGCGCATGCGACGCGCGCGCCGGCCACGCCGTTGCGGGTTGGCCCGGGGTGACGCGCGGCGCGGCGCTTGGCGGCATCAGCCTCAGCCTCAGCCTCAGCCGTAGCCACGGCCGCGCGCCCGATCCGCGGCGTGCGGGCGCGGCCTTCACCTCACGTCGACGCGGTCAGCGCGACGCCTCCACGAGTGCCTGTGCCAGCGCGTTGTGGCGCTCGATGACCGGCGGCAGGTCGAGCGTCGCGAGCCGCCCTTCCCGCACCACCACCTTCCCGTTCACCACCGTGTACGCCGTCTGCGACGGCGCGCAGAACACGAGCGCCGCGACCGGATCGTGCAGCGCGCCCGCGAACAGCGGCTGGCGCAGGTCGAACGCGGCGAAGTCCGCCGCCATGCCGGGCTTCAGCGCGCCGATGTCGTCGCGGTTCAGCACCTTCGCGCCGCCCAGCGTCGCGATCTCGAGCGCTTCGCGCGCGGTCATCGCATCAGGCCCGAAACCGACCCGCTGCAGCAGCAGCGCCTGCCGCACTTCCGCGACCATCTGCGCGCCGTCGTTCGACGCGGAGCCGTCGACGCCGAGGCCGACCGGCACGCCCGCCAGACGCATCTTCCGCACCGGCGCGATGCCCGACGCGAGCCGCATGTTCGAGCACGGACAGTGCGCGACGCCGGTGCCGGTGCGCGCGAACAGGCCGATCCCCGCATCGTCGAGCTGCACGCAGTGCGCGTGCCACACGTCGTGGCCGACCCAGCCGAGATCTTCCGCGTATTCGGCAGGCGTCATCCCGAACTTCTCGCGGCTGTACGCAATGTCGTTGACGTTCTCGGCCAGGTGCGTGTGGAGCGACACGCCGTAGTCGCGCGCCAGCACGGCCGCGTCGCGCATCAGGCCGCGGCTCACCGAGAACGGCGAGCACGGCGCGACGACCACCCGCAGCATCGCGTAGCGGCCTTCGTCGTGATAGGTCTCGATCAGGCGCTGCGCATCGCGCAGGATGTCGGGCTCGCGCTCGACGACCGAATCGGGCGGCAGCCCGCCGTCGCGCTGGCCGACGCTCATCGCGCCGCGGCTCGCGTGAAAGCGCATGCCGATCCGCTGCGCGGCGCCGATGCTGTCGTCGAGCCGGCTGCCGTTCGGATAGATGTACAGATGGTCGCTCGACGTCGTGCAGCCCGACTGCAGCAGCTCGGCCATCGCGGTCAGCGTCGACACCTCGATCATCTCGGGCGTCAGGTGCGCCCAGATCCGGTACAGGTTCGTGAGCCAGCCGAACAGCTCGGCGTTCTGCGCGGCCGGCACCGCGCGCGTGAGGCTCTGGTACATGTGATGGTGCGTGTTCACGAGCCCCGGGATCACGAGGTGGCCGCGCAGGTCGAGCACTTCGTCCGCAGTATCGGGCAGCTCGGCGCTCGGGCCGACCGCGACGATCCGGTTGTCTTCGATATAGAGCCCCGCGTCGCGCAGTTCGCGGCGCGTGTCGTCCATGGTCACGAGCACGTCGGCGTGCTTGACCAGCAGGGTTTTTGGGCGGGATGAGGATGGGTGCGGCGCGCGTGCGTGCGCGCCGGAGTGCTGCTCGGGATTCATGCGTTCTCCGCGTCGGTCAGCCCTTTCGGGCGGTCGCAAAGCCGTTCGAACGCTGATTCGCGGCACGCCCCGGTGCCTGCGTCCGTTCGAACGCCCTGGCCCGGTTACCCGGCGTGCTCGCCGTCTTCGGGGTGCACACCGGCCTCGGGCCGACGCGCACGGCGGGAGGATCGCCGATGCGCGCGCGCCGCACAATGCGCGACGCCGAATACTGCGCTTCACGGTTTCGATATGGTACGCGCGCGGGCCGTGCAGCGGCCCGCCGGGCGCGGCGCGGCGGGTTTTTTCCCGCCGTCGACAGCGGTTCATGCGCGGCGCATTATCTTTGATATCGCGCCCGTATTTGCGCGGGGAACCTTTTTACAATGCCTGCACGGCGCTCGCTTCAATCTCGCCGACGGGTATGTAGCCACGTGACGTGGAGCCTCGATCCGCCGCACAGTCATGGATCGAGTCGCCGCCGAACCTCGCATTCACACAAGGACAATTGCGAATGGGAAAGCTCACTACCCACGTACTCGATACGGCGCACGGTCGTCCCGGCGCCGCCATCAAGGTGGACCTCTACGCGCTGGACGGCGAATCGCGCCGCGCGATCAAGACCGTGCTGACCAATAGCGACGGCCGCTGCGACGAACCCCTGCTCGAAGGTGCCGCGCTCGCCGCCGGCGAATACGAACTCGTGTTCCATGCCGGCGACTACTTCGCGTCGCTCGGCGTGAAGGTGCCCGAACCGCGCTTCGTCGACCGCGTCGTGCTGCGCTTCGGCATCGCCGACACCGCATCGCACTACCACGTGCCGCTGCTCGTGTCGCCGTGGTCGTACAGCACCTATCGCGGCAGCTGACACACGCATCGGCGCCCGCATCAAAGACAACGATCTGAGTCTGGAGGAGTTTCATGGAAGGCTTCATCACCGACTGGCTGAACCTCGCGCTGCGATGGCTGCACGTCATCGTCGCCATTGCGTGGATCGGCGAGTCCTTCTATTTCGTCGCGCTCGACAACAGCCTGAAACCGCCGACCGACGCGAACCAGCGCAAGCGCGGCGTGTTCGGCGAACTGTGGCACGTCCACGGCGGCGGTTTCTACAACATGCAGAAGTACACGGTCGCCCCGCCGGAAATGCCGGATGACCTGCACTGGTCGAAGTGGCCGTCGTACACGACCTGGCTGTCGGGCTTCTCGCTGTTCTTCGTGCTGTACCTGCTCGCGCCGAACACCTACCTGATCGACAAGAGCGTGCTCGACATGGGCCCGGTGGTCGCCGTCGCGTCCGCGCTCGGCTTCCTCGCGGCCGGCTGGATCGTCTACGACTCGCTGTGCCGCATCCTCGGCACCAACGATCGCGTGCTGGGCATCTGCGTCGGCCTCTACGTCGTCGTCGCCGCGTACCTCGCGTGCCACATCTTCTCGGGCCGTGCGGCGTACCTGATCGTCGGCGCGATGCTCGCGACGATCATGTCGGCGAACGTGTTCTTCGTGATCATCCCCGGCCAGCGCAAAATGGTCGACAAGATGCTCAAGGGCGAGGAGCCGAACCCGATCTACGGCAAGCGCGGCAAGCAGCGCTCGGTGCACAACACGTACTTCACGCTGCCGGTCGTGTTCGCGATGCTGTCGAACCACTATGCGATGACGTACACGAACAAGTTCAACTGGGTCGTGCTCGTGCTCATCATGCTGGCCGGCGCGCTGATCCGTCAGTTCTTCGTGATGCGTCACCGCGGCAAGCAGCTGTGGTACCTGCCGATCGGCGGCGTCGCACTGCTGTCGGGCGCGCTGGTGTGGACGATGCCGAAGCCGGTCGCACCGGAAGCGCAAGCGGCGAACGCACCGAAGATCGTGATCAACGACATCATGCCGATCCTGCAGCAGCGCTGCGTCGAGTGCCACTCGGCCAAGCCAACGCTGATGGGCAGCGCACCCGCCGGCGTGATGTTCGACACGCCGGACGAAGTGTCGAAGAACGCGCAGCGCATCTACGAACAAGCCGTGCGCCTGAAGGCGATGCCGATCGGCAACGTCACGCACATGACCGACGACGAGCGCGTGAAGCTCGCCGCCTGGTTCGAGGGTGGCGCGGCCAAGTAAGCCGCGGTGTGCCGGCTATCAATTGCCGGCGCGATCCTCTCCGTTCGCGGGCCCGGAAACGGGCCCGTTTTTTTGCGGGTGCGAAATGCGCGTCGTACGCTAGCCGCGCATCGCGTCGCGCTGCAGCGCGACGAGCGCATCGACCGCGCGCGGGCCGTCGTCGAACGGCACGAAGATGTGATCGTGATACGCGGCGGCCATCACGTTGCAGCTGATGCCGGCCGCGCCGAGCGCCCGCGCGAATGCAGCCGTGAGGCCGACGGCCGCGAGGTCGGAGTGCACGGTCAGCGTGATCCATGCCGAGCGGAACAGCACTGGCCAGCCGCGACGTGCCGCTGTTTCTTCGTCGACGACGACCGTCAGCCCTTCCGCTTCGCGGAACGTCGCAATGACTTCGGACAACGATACATCTGCATCGGCCGGCAGCGACACAAAGGCGAACGCGCCCGGATGCAGTTCGGGTTGCATCGTGCGCAGCAGGACCATGAGGTCGTTTTCAGGTTGGCTCATCGGAGGGGCGCGCCCGGAACCGGACGTCGTGCGGTGGCGATGCGGGCACGATAGCATGCGTGCCGCCACCGCTACGCATGCGCGATCGCCACTTCGTCCGCGAGCCAGTCACGCAATGCAACGATACGTGAATCGTCCTGCGTGTGCGCCGGATACACGACGTGATACGCGAGCCCCGGCGCCACCTCGACGTTCACGTCGAACAACCGCACGAGGCGCCCGTCCGCCAGATCACGCGCGATCATGTGCGGCTCCGCCAGCCCGACCGTCGTACCGTCCATCACGGCCTGCACGACATGGCTCGAATCCGGAAACGCGACACACCGGCTGTCGTCGAAACCGTCGATGCCGGCCGCCGCCATCCAGGCCGACCAGCGCGGCCAGACCACGCCGTCGACTTCACAGTCGGCGTGGCACAGCGTGTGGCGCAGCAGGTCGCGCGGCTTGCGTAACGGCGGGCCGACCGACAACAGCGCGGGGCTGCCGATCGCGACGACCGACGTGCCGAACAGGCGCTGCGTATACGCGTCGCGATAACGCCCGGTGCCGAAGCGGATCGCGACATCCACATCGTCGCCGTCGAAATCGCGCAAGCGATCGGTGATGTCGAACGTCAGTTCGAGCGCCGGATGCGCGGCCTTGAATCGCGGCAGGCGCGGCAGCAGCCAGTGCGTCGCGAAGCGCGCGCCGACCGACACGCGCAGTTCCGTCTGTTCGCGCGCGAGGCGCCGCGCCCGTGCGGTCGCGTGCCGGAGGCCCGCCAGCGCATCCGCAGCGGCCGCGGCCAGCAACGCGCCGGCCTGCGTCAGCCGGATGCTGCGGCTCGTGCGGACGAACAGTTCCATGCCGAGTTGCGCCTCGATCTCCCTGATCTGGTGACTGACGGCTGCCGGCGTCAGTCCGACCTCGTCGGCCGCCCGCGAAAAATTCAGGTGCCGCGCCGCCGCATCGAACGTCCTCAGCGCGCGCGTACCGGGCCACATGCGTTCCATCGATCTTCAAAAAGAATTTGATGACGGTTCCAAAACTACTCGTTTTTCATGACGCCATCAATCGGCAAACAATAGGCTTTCTTGAAGATGCCGCGCGCCACCCCGTGCCCGCGGCCAACCTGGAGATTCGCCGATGTCCGCTGCACCGTTCCCGTCCGTAGTCCAGATCAACGGCGTAGCCGCTACACCCGATGCGCTCGCCGCGCTGGCATTCGCGGGTCACGCGCATTTCACCGCGATGCAGATCCGCGAAGGCCGCGTACGCGGGCTCGACCTGCACCTCACGCGCTTGCGCGACGCGTCCAACGCGTTGTTCAGTCATGCACTGCCCGACGAGCGGATACTCACGTTCCTGCGCGCCGCGCTCGATCGCGCACCGTCGGCACTGTCGCTGACCGCGACGATCCATGCGACGACGGGCGAATTCGTCGCGCCGCGCGACGACGAAGTGCTCGACGTGCTGGTACGCACCGCCCCGCCGTCGTCGGGGCCGGTCGGCCCGCTCGATTTCGCGCTGTTCGAACACGAGCGCGTGCTGCCTGGCATCAAGCACGTCGGCGAAGTCGCGAAGACACACTTCCTGCGCCGTGCGGTCGCGCAGGGTTTCGACGATGCGGCGTTCATCGATCGTCAGGGGCGCATCAGCGAAGGCTCGATCTGGAATCTGGTGTTCTGGACCGGCGATTCGGTCGTGTGGCCGGCGGCCGACATGCTCGGCGGCGTCACGATGGGCATCCTGCGCCGGCAACTGGCCCACCTCGGCATCGCACAGCACGACCGCGAAGTGACACCGGCCGACCTGCCGTCGATGGCCGGCGCCGTCGTGATGAATTCGTGGACGCCGGGTATCGCCGTGCGCAGGCTCGGCACGGCGACGCTGCCCGATTCGTCATCGCTCGCCGCGCTGCTGCATCGCGCCTATGAACAGGAGCCGCCCCTCGCGCCGTGACGCGCACGCCCGGCTTACCCGTCGACCGTCTCCGGCAGCCGCGCGATCACCTTGATCTCGAACTGGAAGCCGTACAGCCAGGTCACGCCGACGGCGGTCAGCGTCGGATGCGGCGCATCGCCCCAGTATTCGGGGACGATCTCCCAGATCCGCTCGAACGTCGCCTCCGGATCGACGAGGAACACCGTGACGTCGACGACATCGTCGAACGTGCAACCGGCCGCACGCAGCACCGCATTCAGGTTGTCGAACGCGCGGCGGACCTGCGCGGCCAGTTCCGGCTCGGGCGAACCGTCGTCGCGGCCGCCGACCTGCCCGGACACGAACAGGAAACCGTTCGAACGCACGGCCGGCGAATAGCGGTTGCGGTCGTACAGCGCCTGGCGACCCGGCGGAAAAACTACGCTACGCTTTGTCACTCAACACCTCCATCGGTCTGCGGGGCGAAACCGCCCCTGTATCAACGATGAAAGCACTTTAAGGACCGTTGCCGGGGGGATAAACCGGCAACCTTGTCCAACACTGTTTGCGCCCTCCAAACAATGTCCGAGCAACGCGGAGCCCTGACCCGATGGATCGATTCGACGCAATGAAGGCGTTCGCCCGCGTGGTGGAAGCCGGCAGCTTCACGAAAGCGGCCGACACGCTGCACATGAGCCGCACCACCGTCACGCAACTGGTGCAGCAGCTCGAAGCGCGACTGCGCGTGAAGCTGTTCAACCGCACGACGCGCAAGGTCGTCGTCACGGCCGACGGCGCCGCGTATTACGACCGCGTCGTGCGCCTGCTGGCCGACATGGACGATGCCGAAACGAGCCTGTCCGCCGCGTCGGCATCGCCACGGGGGCGGCTGCGCGTGGACGTGCCGAGCCCGTTCGCGCGCCTGATACTGATCCCCGCGCTGCCCGTGTTCCATGCGCGTTATCCGGACATCCAGCTCGACCTGAGTGTGAGCGACCGCGTGGTCGACGTGATCGGCGAGAACGTCGACTGCGTCGTGCGCGGTGGCGAGCCGACCGACCGCTCGCTGGTCGCGCGTCGCGTCGGCGACCTTCGGCTCGGCGTGTACGCGTCGCCGGCCTATCTCGCGCGCGCCGGCACACCGCTGCATCCGGGCGAACTCGAAGACACGCATCACCGCATCGTCGGCTTTCTGTGGGCACGCACCGGCAAGGCGTTGCCGTTTGCGATGGAGCGTGACGGCGAGCAGATCACCGTACGCGGACGCTACGTGCTCGCGGTCGACGACGGCAATGCGTATCTCGAAGCCGGTCTGGCGGGGCTCGGCATCCTGTGGCTGCCTGACTACATGGCCGCCGCGTATCGCGAACGAGGCGAACTGGTGCCGCTGTTCGAGCCATGGCAACTCGAACCGATGCCGATGTACGTCGCGTTCCCGCCGAACCGCCACGTCAGCGCGAAGCTGCGTGTCTTCGTCGACTGGGTCGACAGCCTGATGGCGCAGCATGCGCCGGTCTCGAACCGGCGTCGCGGCGGCGGTTCGCGCGACACGCGCAAAGCCGTCGCAACCTGAGTCGGGAGAAAGCGACCGCACGTAAAAAAACCCGCGCACGTTGCGCGGGTTTCGGCAGGTAGGCAAACCGCCTGTCAGTCGCGAGTACGCCGGCGACTCAGGCCGTCAGCGCGTGCAGCGCGTCCTCGGTGAGCCACAGCGATTCCAGCAGGTCCTGCTCGTTCAGGTTCAGCCCGTCGCCGCCGCGGTCGACGACGATGAAGTCGCTGACACCGCCCAGCGCGATCAGCGGGTGATGCCACACACCCTTCGCATAATTGACGCCCTGCCAGCCGCTCGTCACGAACGCGCGGATCTTCGACGGATCGAGATCGCCGGCCGGCGCGACGACGACGAGATACGGCTGGTCGTTCAGCGGCACGAACGCCTGGCTGCCGAGCGGATGGCGCTCGAGCATCTTCACCTCGAACGGCAGCGTGCGCGGCTGGCCGCGGAACAGGTTGACGAGCGTGCGGCCTTCTTCGTCGCTCACGTCGACCTTCGCAAGATCGTGAAAGCGGATCGTCGTGCCGAGATTGATCGGAATCTGCTTCGCGCCTTCGGTTTCGATCACGTCGCCGAACGCCGCGAAGGCTTCCTTGGTCAGCGGTTCGATTGCGAGCGTCTTCATTTGTCGAGCGTCCCCCACAGACGCAGGCGCGATACGCCGCCGTCCGGAATGATGTTCAGGCGCACGTGGGTCACCGGGCCCAGCGATGCGATCTCGTGTTCAAAATAGTGCTGCTTGTCCATCTGCAGCTTCTGTTCGCCGAGCAGCACCGGCCAGAACATCGACTGCGTGATCAGCGAGCTGTCGGTGCCGCCCGACACGTACGCGGCCTGGATCGAGCAGCGATCCGGATAGTTGCCCTTGAAGAACGCGGTGTCGACTTCGATCTTGCGGATCACGCCCGGCTGCGCGAGCGCGATGATCGCCCAGTCGTTGCCCGGCTCGCGGCGACGGCGGGTTTCCCAACCGTCGCCCATGTTCACGCCGCGGCCCGGCAGCAGCAGGTTCGACGCAACGCCGAAGTGCTGGTTGTTCGCTGCCACCACGTAACCGCCGTTCTCCATCGCCGCGAGGTCGAACTGCTCGGTCGCGCTGGCGCCGGCCCAATCGAGCTGCGGCTGGCCGTACACGCGCAGGCGCGCGATGCCGCCGTCCGGATAGATGTTCACGCGCAGGTGCGTGAACGCGCGCGCGTCGCTCGCCGCGACGTAGTGGTGGCTGTTGCCTTGCAGCGTCGTCGACGGCACGATTTCGACCCATTCGGTCGCGTGCGTCGGCGCGCCGTCGGCCACGTACGCGGCCTCGATCGACGCGGCCGGCGGGAAGTTGCCGGTGAAGTGGCTCGTGTCGATGTCGAAGCCCTTGATCACGCCCGGACGCGCGAGCTTGACGATGCACCAGTCGTAGCCCGTCGTGCGCTTGCGACGCGTCTCCCAGCCGTCCATCCACTTGCCGTGGTCGTCGTACTTGCCGGGGATGAACACCGCCGGCTCGGGGTTCAGCATCCGCTCCTTCGGCGCGAAGAAGTCGTCGCTGGCCTCGAGCGCCTGCGCACCGAGACGCGGGTCGGCGAGGTTCACGTAGCGCCGCGTGAAGTCGGGTGCGTCGGGATCGAGAAGCGGAACAGCCATGATGTTTCCTTGTTTCAGTGATGCGATCAGGCCGCTGCGACGCAGCAGGCCGTCGTGATGTGTCAGGCGTCGATCAGGTCGTCGAGGCGAAAGCGCGCGATCCGGTAGATCTGGTCGAGGCTCGCACGCAGCTCCTCGGTGCGCGAATGATTCACGCGCGACTCGAAGTTCGCGATGATGCCGTGCCGATCATAGCCGCGCACCGCGAGGATGAACGGGAAACCGAACTTCTCGCGATACGTGCGGTTCAGCGTCAGCAGCTTGTCGAACTCTTCCTGCGTGCACTGGTCGAGACCCGCGCCGCTCTGCTCGCGCGTCGACTCGGCCGTCAGCTCGCCGCGCACGGCAGCCTTGCCGGCCAGCTCCGGGTGGGCATTGATCAGTGCGAGCTGGCGGACTTCGCCGCCCGTCTCCACCGCGTTCGACATCGTCTCGTGCAGCGCGTCGATGCTCGCGAACGGCCGCTTGCCCGCGGCGACCTCGGCCACCCACGGCGAATGTTCGAAGATCCCCGACAGCGCCGCGACGAATGCGCTCGGCGCCATCGTGTTCAGTTGCTCCAACGTGTAACGCATCGCCTTCATGCTTTCCCTTCGTTTCGATGACTGGGCTGGTACGGATGATGTTCGCGCCAATGACGCGCGATATCGACACGCCGCGTCACCCATACGCGATCGTGCTTCTCGATGTGATCGAGGAAACGCTGCAGCCCGCGGAAACGCCCCGGCCGGCCGAGCAGCCGGCAGTGCATGCCGATCGACAGCATCTTCGGCGCGTCGTCGCCCTCCGCGTACAGCACGTCGAACGCGTCGCGCAGGTACTCGAAGAAGTGGTCGCCGGTGTTGAAGCCCTGCGGCGTCGCGAAGCGCATGTCGTTCGTATCGAGCGTGTACGGAACGATCAGCTGCGGCGACGTGCTGCCGCCCGACACCTCGACATCCATCCAGAACGGCAGGTCGTCGCCGTAGTTGTCGGAGTCGTACAGGAAGCCGCCGTATTCCGCGACGAGGCGGTGCGTGTTCGGGCTGTCGCGGCCGGTGTACCAGCCGAGCGGACGCTCGCCCGTCACGCGCTCGATCGCTTCCATCCCGAGGCGCATGTGCTCGGCCTCGAGCTCGGGCGTCATGCTCTGGTAGTGGATCCAGCGCCAGCCGTGGCACGCGATCTCATGGCCGAGCTCGACGAAGGCACGCGCGAGTTCCGGATGACGCTCGATCGCCATGCCGACACCGAACACCGTCAGCGGCAGCCCGCGCTTCTCGAATTCGCGCAGGATGCGCCACACGCCCGCACGCGAACCGTACTCGTAGATCGACTCCATGCTCATGTGGCGGTCCGGATAGGCGGCCGCGCCGACGATTTCGGACAGGAACTGCTCGGAGCCCGGATCGCCGTGCAGCACGCAATTCTCGCCGCCCTCCTCGTAGTTCAGGACGAATTGCACGGCGACGCGGGCGCGCCCGGGCCAGTTCGCCTGCACGGGATGGCGGCCGTAGCCGATCAGGTCGCGAGGATAGTTGGGATCGAG
The DNA here is from genome assembly GCF_905339895.1 of Burkholderia sp. BCC1988. Lineage (NCBI taxonomy): Bacteria > Pseudomonadati > Pseudomonadota > Betaproteobacteria > Burkholderiales > Burkholderiaceae > Burkholderia > Burkholderia sp. BCC1988. The sequence continues at coordinate 31,449 of NZ_CAJPHA010000013.1, read as the reverse complement.
TGACATGGGTTCGAAGTGCCGCGAAAGCGTGCTGAAATAATGGGTTCGCATCGACCCGCGCGGGTGCCGGAGGCCGGCCGCACGGGCCGATGCGATGACGGCCCAGTGTAGCGAAAAGGTTCATACGCGCCCATACAGCGGCGCAGATAGTGCAGGTCAGACGGCGTGTATGTGCGGTTGCGGCAAAGCCGGGACCGGTTCCGGTGCGGCGCTCCCGCTGCGCGCCGTGGCGGCGGCCGGCGTGGCCGACGACGCATCCCCCGGCGGGCTGAAATGCGCGAATTCGCCGTCGTAGCGCTTCGGCAGCGGCCGCGCATAGTCGCCGCGCTTCGCAGTCGCGAGGCGCAGCGCGACGAGCGCCTCGGCCCACTTGACGGCTGCCGTGACACCTTCCACGACCGGCGCGCCGATCTGCTGCTCGATCTCGTGCGCGAATTCGGCCATCCCGGCACAGCCGAGGACGATCGCGTCGGCACCGTCCTCGTCGAGCGCGCGCCGGCATTCGTCGACGATGATCCGCCGCGCGGCCGAACCGGGCCGGTCGAGCTCGAGCACCGCGACGTCGGTCGCCCGCACGTTGCGGCAGAACCGCTTCATCCCGTAGCGCTCGGCGAGATGCCATGCCATCCCGCAAGTGCGCGCGAGCGTCGTGACGACCGAGAAGCCCGGCGCGAGCACGCTCGCCGCGTGCATCGCCGCCTCGGCGATCCCGATCACGGGCCCGCGCGCGAGTTCGCGCGCCGCATACAGGCCCGGGTCGCCGAAACACGCGATCACGTACGCATCGCAGCCGTCACGCTCGCCCTGCGCGATCTCGGCGAGCAGCCCGGGCGTCGCGAGCGCTTCGTCGTAATAGCCTTCGATCGACGGCGGCCCCATCGGCGGGCTCACCGCGACGATCTCGGTGCCTGCCGCCGCGACTTCGCGCGCGCAGCGGCCCATCGCATCGGTCATCCGCTGCGTCGTGTTCGGATTGATCAGCTTGATCTTCATCGCGCGCTCCTCAGGCCTTCGTGCTCGCGAGCAGCCGGTAGAACACGAAGCCGAGCCCCGCGCCGATGAACCACGAGAAGTTCGCGGCGGCCTGCCAGCCCGGCACCATCACGCAGACGACGGCGATCACCGCGGCCGGCAGCAGCGCGGCGAGCGCGCGGCGGTTCACGCCGCCGGTGTACCAGTAGGTGCCGCGCTCCGACATGGTGTACAGGTCGTCGCGCACGAGCCGGCCGCGCTTGACGAGGTAGAAGTCGGCGATCAGCACGCCGTACAGCGGGCCGATGAACGCGCCGAGCACGTCGAGCGTGTAGTGGATCACGGCCGGGTTGTTGAACAGGTTCCACGGCGTGATGAAGATCGACGCGACGGCCGCGAGCATCCCGCCCGCGCGCCAGCTGATCAGCCGCGGCGCGACGTTCGAGAAGTCGAACGCGGGCGACACGAAGTTCGCGACGATGTTGATGCCGATCGTCGCGATCGTGAAGGTCAGCGCGCCGAGGATCACCGCGGTCGGATGGTCGATGCGGCCGACCGTCTCGACGGGATCGGTGATCAGTTCACCGAACACCGGCAGCGTCGCGGCGGTGGTGATCACCGTGACGAGCGAGAACGCGAGGAAGTTGACCGGCAGCCCCCAGAAGTTGCCGCGCTTCACGTCACCGAACGAGCGGCAATAGCGCGAGAAGTCGCCGAAATTGAGCATCGGCCCGGAGAAGTACGACACGACGAGCGACACGGCCGTGATCATCACCGGAATCACTTCCGCGCCGTGATACTTGACGCCGCCGAGGTTGAGGCCGATGTTGCGCCAGCCCGCGCGCCACACCATGTAGCCGGCCAGGATGAACATCACGACGTAGACGGCCGGGCCCGCGAAGTCGATGAACTTCTTGATCGTCTCCATCCCGTTCCAGAACACGAGCGCCTGCAGCACCCACAGCAGCATGAAGCCGGCCCAGCCGACCGCCGACAGCCCGAGGAAGCCGTAGCGATGGACGTCCGCGTACGGCAGCCATTGCGGAAAGAACTTCAGCACGACGATCACGAGTGCGCTGGACGCGAGATAGGTCTGGATGCCGTACCACGCGATCGCGATCAGCCCGCGGATCACGGCCGGCACGTTCGCGCCGAGCACGCCGAAGGTCGCGCGGCACGCGACCGGATACGGCACGCCGATCTGCTGGCTCGGCCGCGCGATCAGGTTGCACAGCCGGTTCACGATCGTGATGCCGACGATCAGCGCGATCAGCACCTGCCAGCTCGTCAGCCCGAGCGCGAACAGGCTGCCCGCGAACACGTAGCCGCCGACGCTGTGCACGTCCGACATCCAGAACGCGAAGATGTTGTACGAGCCCCACGTCTGATTCTTTAGTGGTGCCAAATCTTCGTTGTACAAACGTTCGCTGTAGCCGTCCGGCAACACGGGGCCGCCGCCCTCGCCGCCTTCTTCCGCCGGATACGCACTGTCGTGCGCCACACTGAACTGAGCCATGACTTCTCCTTGACGCGGCCTGGCAGCCGCTCCACCGTCATCGATATCGCTCCGGATCGTCGTCCGGAGTCGGACTGGCGGCCGGCGGCGCGAACCGCCGGCCTGCATTGCTCTCGTCGTGTGGCGCGCGGCCGGGTTCGCGTCGCCGCTCAGGCGCCGCCGAACACTTCGCGCAAATCGACCTGCCCTTGCGCGGGCCGGTCCAGCATCTTCAGTTCGACATGCTGCAGGTGGCGCGCCATCAGCGTCACCGCCCGCTTCGAATCGCCCGCTTCCAGCGCGGTCAGGATCTCGTCATGGTCGTCGCACGAGCACGGGCTGCGCCCGTGCGATTCGTACAGCGCCGACATCAGCGTCGAGCGTGCGACGAGCCCGTCGAGGCACTCGCAGAGCGTCGCGTTGCCCGTCAGCGCCGCGAGCGCCGTATGGAATTCGCCCGACAGGCGGATCCACGCCGCGAAGTCGTGCCGCTCGAACGCCTTGCGTTCCCTGTCGATCAGCGCGGCGACGCCCTTCAACCGCTTCGCGCCCGGCCCCGTCGCGAGCCGCTCGACGACGGCCAGCTCGATGATCCGGCGCATCTCGAACACCTCGTGCACGTCCTGCAGCGTCGGGCTCGCGACGAACGCACCGCGGTTCGGCTCGAGATCGACCAGCTTGTCGGCCGCGAGCTGCGAAAGCGCCTGGCGGATCGTCCCGCGCTTCACGCCGAACACGTCGCAGAGCTGCGCCTCCGTCAGCTTCGCGCCGGGCGCGAGCCGATGCTCGAGGATCGCGGTGCGGATCCGCTCGGCGATCGCTTCGGGACCGGCGGCGCCGGACGGATGGGTAGCGGAGTCGTTCATGTTCTGCATCGTGTGATGGTCCTCATCCTAGGACGGACATAAAGATTGTCAACAATTCTTTTCGGATAATGCGCACAATCGGTGTGCATCGGCCTGTGCCAGAGCGGTGCGCTGCGCCCGATATCCAGGCACGACAAGGCTCTCGTGCTTATCCACGGCGGCTCACGGTGTATACCCTCCCAGCCATTTTGTTGACAAAAATGGTGCGTGCCACGACACCAACCGGATCGGCGGCGATTAAAATTTCCGACCGTTAGTTGCGCATTTACTTAAAGAAAAAGGCGGGAAGCCCCGCCTTTCGATGGTCCGCGCCCGCCTCAGCCGAGATGCGGATAGTCCGACAGCGTGAGGCGGAAACCGTGCGCATTCGCGACGAGCTGCGCCTGCGCGCCGAACGGCAGCGTCAGCAGGTCGGGCACGTGACCGAACTGCAGCCCCGTGACGACCGGAATGCCGACCACCGAGCGCACCTGGTCGATCATCGCCTGCATGTCGTAGCCGTTGTCGTACTCGAACGGCCGCGCGCCCGTGAACTGGCCGAGCACGAGCGCCTGCTGGCGCGCGAGCAGCCCCGACAGATGCAGCTGGTAGATCATCCGTTCGATCCGGAACGGCTGCTCGTTCACGTCCTCGATGAACAGGATGCCGCCCTCGATGTCGGGCATGTACGGCGTGCCGACGAGCGACGTGAGGATCGCGAGGTTGCCGCCCCACAGCGTGCCCGTCACATTCACGGTCTGCACTTGCGGCGCCTCGGTGACGATCGTCGTGGTCGGCTGCGACAGCGTCCGCCAGAAGTGCTGCATCGTGAAATCGCTCGGCGTTTCCGCGCCGAAGTCGGCCGATAGCATCGGGCCGCCGAAGGTCTTGATGCGCGCCTTCGCGTACAGTGCGAGCTGGATCGCGGTGAAGTCGCTGTGGCCCACGAGCGCGATCGGCTGGTCGCGCAGCCGACGCTCGAGCCCGCGATAGTCGAGCCCGTGCAGGATGCGCGCGGCGCCGTAGCCGCCGCGCACCGCGAGCGCGATATCCGGCAGCGCGCGCTCCGGATCCGCGAGACGGTTCAGGTCGCCGGCCCGCTCGCCGTCGGTGCCGCCGAAGCGCTGAAAGCGACGCTGCGTCGCCTCGATGTTCTCGATGCGCTGCTGTGCGCCGCTCAGGCGCTCGAGCGCGCGGTTGATCGCATCGGGGTCGTGCGGATAACCGGACGGCGCCAGCAGGCGGATGGTGTAGGACGCGGCGGGCTGGAAGGACATGGCGAAAGATTTCGGGATCGTCAAACCTGCTTAGAGGGTCCGAACCGTCTCCGGTTCACGGAACCGCGCGGCCCGCCCCGCTCCGGGCGACAGGCACGGCGGGCGCGCTACGACGCGCCGGATGCGGCGTCGCGGGCGAGCCGTGCTTCCCGCAGCGCGCGACGGCGCTCCGCGAAGAACGATTTCAGCGCGGCGCCGCACTCGTCGGCGAGCACGCCGCCGGTCACGTCGGTATGGTGATTGAGCTGCGGATTCGCGAACGCGTCGATCACGCTGCCGCACGCGCCCGTCTTCGGGTCGGCGGCGCCGTAGACGACCCGCGCGATGCGCGCGTGCATGATCGCGCCCGCGCACATCAGGCACGGCTCGAGCGTCACGTACAGCTCGCAGCCGGGCATCCGGTAATTCTGCAGATGCTGCGCGGCCATGCGCAGCGCGGCCATTTCCGCGTGGGCCGACGGATCGTGCCCGCCGATCGGATGGTTGAAGCCGCGTGCGATCACTTCGTCGCCGCGCACGAGCACCGCGCCGACCGGCACTTCGCCGGCCGCGCGCGCCTCTTCGGCGGCAGCCTGCGCGAGCCGCATGAAATGCAGGTCGCGCGCCGACACCGGCGCGGCTTCGGGAACAGGAGCATCGGGAACGACAGCCGGTCCGGCTGCCGCGTCGGGCAACGCGTCGGCGCTCACATCGGCCCCGCTTCGGCGGGCGCGTCGTCGAGCCCGCGCTCGCACAGACGTTCCGCGATGCGCCGGCAATAGTCGCGCGGCATCACCATCGGGCCGCCGCGCAGCGATTCGAGCGCCATGTCGAGGGCGAGGATCTTCGCCTGCAGCCGGCAGCGCGCGGCGCGGTCGCTGACCGCCTGCAGTTCGTCCTGCAGGTTGCGCAGCGCGCGCAATTGCTCGACGGCCGGCGGCACGAAGCCCGCATTCTTCAGGATACGGTTGGCCACCCGCACCTCCTCGGGTACGAGCAGGTCGTCATCCAGCGCCTGCGGCGCGCCGGTACCCGGCAAATCGTCGAACTCGCCCCGCGCGGCGGCGGCGGCAATGCGTTGTTCGACCAGTGCGTCAAGCAATCTCATCAGTCAATCGGAACAAATGCGGCAGCCGAATTCTAGCAGGGTGACGTGCGTATGACAGGCCCTTCGAACGCATGCTCGATATTGTGTTTTTAGGGGCCGAATCGGCGCGCATGCGTGCCGATCGCCGCGACTTGCCGCTGTGCTGCGCCGCAGCAGGCTCCGCGCGGATTCGACGCCGTCTGCGCGGGTCATGCCGGGCCCCGTTTTTTTATTTTCGCGCGGGTCGCCGCCGCCCCGCTTTTCCGGAATCGGAAAGTCGAAATCAGAAATAGTTGGTTGGGGCGCGCGAGCGCGCTCACTACACTCGAGCCATCTTGTCATAACAAGTTGACCGATGACGCCACCCAACGTCGTGCCGCTGTCGGCGGCGCCGCTCTACGTGCAGATCAAGGACACGCTGCGCACGCGCATCCTCGACGGCACCTATGCACCACACAGCCGGATGCCGTCCGAGCACGAACTCTGCGCGATGTTCGACGTGAGCCGCATCACGGTGCGCCAGGCACTCGGCGACCTGCAGAAGGAAGGCCTGCTGTTCAAGCTGCACGGCAAGGGCACGTTCGTGTCGAAGCCGAAGGCGTTCCAGAACGTGACGTCGCTGCAGGGCTTCGCCGAGGCGATGTCGTCGATGGGCTACGAGATCGTCAACCAGCTGCGCAGCTTTCGCACCGTGAAGGCCGATCGGCACCTCGCGACGAAGCTGAACGTGCCGGAAGGCGCGCCGCTCATCGAGATCCACCGCGTGCGGCTGCTGAACCGCGAGCCGGTGTCGCTCGAGCAGACGTGGGTGCCCGAGGCGCTCGGCAAGCGGCTCGCCGGCGCCGATCTCGCGACCCGCGACATCTTCCTGATCCTCGAGAACGACTGCGGCGTACCGCTCGGCCACGCCGACGTATCGATCGACGCGATCCTCGCCGACGATGAAATCGTCGACGCGCTGCGCGTCGAGGAAAGCAGCCCCGTGCTGCGGATCGAGCGCCTGACGCACGACGCGTCGGGCACGCCGATCGACTACGAACACCTGTACTTCCGCGGCGACGCCTTCCAGTACCGGCTGCGCATCGACCGGCAGAAGACCCGCCAACCTGCAAGGAATCCTCAATGAATACCCATGTACTCGAATACGACATCGTCGTGGTCGGCGGCGGCACGGCCGGCCCGATGGCGGCGATCAAGGCGAAGGAGCGCGACCCGTCGCTGCGCGTGCTGCTGCTGGAGAAGGCCAACGTGAAGCGCAGCGGCGCGATCTCGATGGGGATGGACGGGCTCAACAACGCGGTGATCCCGGGCCACGCGACACCCGAGCAGTACACGCGCGAGATCACGATCGCCAACGACGGGATCGTCGATCAGGAAGCCGTGTACGCGTATGCGACGCACAGCTTTGCGACGATCGAGCAGCTCGACCGCTGGGGCGTGAAGTTCGAGAAGGACGGCACCGGTGACTACGCGGTGAAGAAGGTCCACCACATGGGTTCGTACGTGCTGCCGATGCCGGAAGGCCACGACATCAAGAAGGTGCTGTACCGGCAGCTGAAGCGCGCGCGCATCGCGATCACGAACCGGATCGTCGCGACGCGCGTGCTGACCGATGCGCAGGGCCGCGCGAGCGGCGTGCTCGGCTTCGACTGCCGCACGGCCGAGTTCCACGTGATCCGCGCGAAGGCCGTGATCCTGTGCTGCGGCGCGGCCGGCCGGCTCGGGCTGCCGGCGTCCGGTTACCTGATGGGCACGTACGAGAACCCGACCAATGCGGGCGACGGCTACGCGATGGCGTACCACGCGGGCGCGGCGCTCGCGAACCTCGAGTGCTTTCAGATCAATCCGCTGATCAAGGACTACAACGGCCCGGCCTGCGCATACGTGACGGGCCCGCTCGGCGGCTTCACCGCGAACGGCAAGGGCGAGCGATTCATCGAGTGCGACTACTGGAGCGGCCAGATGATGTGGGAGTTCTACCAGGAACTGCAAAGCGGCAACGGCCCGGTGTTCCTGAAGCTCGACCATCTCGCGGAGGAAACGATCCAGACCATCGAGCAGATCCTGCACACCAACGAGCGGCCGAGCCGCGGCCGCTTTCACGCGGGGCGCGGCACCGACTACCGGCGCCAGATGGTCGAGATGCACATCTCCGAGATCGGCTTCTGCAGCGGCCACAGCGCATCCGGCGTATACGTGAACGCCCGCGCGGAAACGACCGTGCCGGGGCTCTACGCGGCCGGCGACATGGCGGCGGTCCCGCACAACTACATGCTCGGCGCATTCACCTACGGCTGGTTCGCCGGACAGAACGCGGCCGACTACGTGGCCGGCCGCGCTCACGCGCCGGTGGACGACGAACAGGTCGCCGCCGAACGCGCCCGCGTGCTTGCGCCGCTCACGCGCGAGCGCGGCCTCGCGCCGGCGCAGGTCGAATACAAGCTGCGCCGCATGGTGAACGATTACCTGCAACCGCCGAAGGTGACGCGCAAGATGGAAATCGGGCTGCAACGTTTTGACGGCATTATTGAGGATATCGAAGAAATCAAGGCGGGCCACCCGCATGAACTGATGCGCGCGGCCGAAGTGCGCGCGATCCGCGACTGCGCCGAAATGGCCGCGCGCGCGTCGCTGTTCCGCACCGAGAGCCGCTGGGGGCTGTACCACCATCGCGTCGACTTTCCGCATCGCAACGATGCCGAGTGGTTCTGCCACACGTGGCTGCGCAAGGGTGCCGACGGCACGATGCGCAGCGAGAAACGACCGGTCGAACCCTACGTCGTGCCGCTCGCCGACGACGAACGCAGCGCCTACGCGCACCTGCGCATCCGCGAACCGGCCGCACACGCGGCCGCCCTCTGACTCCGAGGAGCCTTACCGTGCCCCATACCCCGCACGACATCTTCCTGCGCAGCAGCGCGCCCGTGACGATCGACGAGGACCGCTGCATCGCCGACAAGGGCTGCACCGTCTGCGTCGACGTGTGCCCGCTCGACCTGCTCGCGATCGACGTGACCAAGGGCAAGGCCTACATGCAGTTCGACGAATGCTGGTACTGCATGCCGTGCGAACGCGACTGCCCGACCGGCGCGGTCAAGGTCGACATCCCGTACCTGTTGCGCTGACCCGGCGCGCCGCTTCCCCACTACCGGACTCACGACACATGAAACCTGCTTCCGACCATGCCGCGCTCGTCGCGCGCGTTGCCGCACCCGATGCATCGGTGCGCCGGATCGCGCTGCTCGAACTCGCCGATCTCGAGGATCCCGATCTCGTGCCGATCTTCGTTGCGGCGCTGCGCGACGATCCGTCCGCCGACGTGCGCGGCGAAGCCGCGCGTGTGCTCGCCGCCTCGGAGCAGCCCGACGTCGTCGACGCGCTGTGCCGCGCGCTGCTCGATCCGGACGACGACGTGCGCGCGACCGCCGCACACAGCCTGTCCGAACTGAAGGACGTCGCATCCGGCGCCGCGCTGTGCCGCTGGGTCGAGCACGCCGAACCGTTCGTGCGCGGCGCCGTGCTGCGCGCGCTGCGTGAACTGCGCGACCCCGACGCGTTCGCGCCGGCGCTGCGCGCACTCGACGCGCCGGCGTCGGCCGTGCGCGCCGAGGCCGTCGCCGTGCTCGGCTGGCTCAAGGACGCCCGCGCGCTGGCGCCGCTCGCACGCATCGCCACGACCGACACTCATGCGGACGTACGGCGTATCGCGGTCGGCGCGGTCGGATTCGCGGCGTCCGCCGACACGGCCGTCGTCACCGCCTTGCTCGCGGCGCTGCGCGACGCCGAATGGCAGGTCCGCGAGGAAGCGGCCGCGACGCTCGGCAAACTGCGTGTCGCGGCCGCTCGCCCACCGCTCGTCGCCGCGCTCGACGACGATTACTGGCAGGTGCGCTTGCGTGCGGTGCGCGCACTCGGGCAATTGCGCGACGCCGCCGCGGCGCAGGCCGTCGCCGCGCTGCTGTCGCACGCGATCAGCAACCTGCGCAAGGAGGCCGCGCTCGCGCTCGGCGAACTGCGCGATCCTGCGACGCTGCCCGCGCTGCACGACGCGCTCGACGATCGCGATCCCGAAGTACGCAAGGCCGTGCGGATCGCGATCGCGCAGATCGGGGAAGATGCACGATGACGCCGCCGACCGAGATCATGCTCGATCATGCGGCCCGCGCATTGACGCTGTGCTGGCCGGACGGCGACACGCAGCGCATCGGCTATGCGCGCTTGCGCAGCGCTTGCCCGTGCGCCGCATGCCGGAAGATCCGACTCGATGGCGGGCAGGTCGACGCGCCACCCGACCTGACGCTGGACGGCGTGGAAGCGGCCGGCTACGGCATCCGCCTGCTGTTCGGCGACGGTCACGCGCGCGGCATCTATCCGTGGGCGTTTCTGGCGGAACTCGGCGCAGACGAGACGGATGCGGGCGCCGCAGCGCCCGACGTGCCCGCATCCGGCCATCCCGCGAACTGACCGTCGGCGAAGCTCGATCTGGCCGTCGACGAGCACGATCGTCCGGTCGGCTTCATGCTGCTCGACGGCAGTCACATGGAAGCACTGTTCGTCGATCCCGCTCACCATGGCGCGGGCGTCGGGCGGCGGCTGGTCGAAGCGGCCCTCGGACGCCATCCCGACCTGTCGACCGACGTCAACGAGCAGAACGAAGCGGCGGCGGGATTCTACGAACGGCTCGGATTCGAGCGCTGCGGGCGATCGGCGCTCGATGGACAAGGGCGGCCTTATCCGCTGATTCATCTTCGTTATCGTAGTGGCGGACAAGACTGAGCAGGATCGGGACAGCGCGTGACGTCGCCTTGCGCTGCATCGAAAGCCGCGCTTTCCACCGACGCTACAACGGAGCACCCGCCCGCCTTCTGCTCTGCGATACGCGAGCCATCCGTGCAGCACGGGCATCGCGGGCATCGCACCGCTACGCGCGTCGGCGTGGCAGCATGCGCTCGGCGAACGCGAACGCACGCTGCATGAAGTGGTTGAACCGCTCGGCATCGCGCCGCAATCCGGCCTGCTGGCCGCCGATCAGACACAGGTGCGCGATCTGCCCGACGATCTCGGCTTCGCCCGGCATGGGGACCCACCGACGGGACGTCTCGAGCGCGAATGCGAGACGCGTGGCATCGACGCGCTGCTGGAATTCCGCGACCAGCGCGTCCTGCATTGCCCAGGCGCGGATCGCCACTTCGCGCCCCGGTCGCTTCTCCGCCGCGATGCGCAGGTAGCGCGTCAGCGTGTCGCCCGCGCCGCGGCCGTCCGCCGCGTAGGCGAGCATGCGTGCGGTGTAATCGTCCTCCCACGCGGTCAGCAACGTCCTGACGAAGTCCTCCCGATTCCGGAAGTGGTGATGGAACGAGCCGCGGGTCACGTTCAGCCGTCGTGCGAGACGCTCGGCCGAAATCCCCGCATACCCTTCCCCGTCGAGGGCGTCGAAGCCCGCGGCGATCCAGTCGTTTCGAGTCAATGTGCGCATCGGTATCGCCATACAGGCTGTGTATGGCGCGGCATGGGCAGATAGGCTGCGAACTCTATCACGGCCGCCACCGCTTCCGGCAAGGCGCCACGACTCACGGAGTTCACGTTGAAAGACATCGCTCTCGTCGCATTCGACCAGTTCACCGACATCGACCTGTTCCTGATGTGGGACATCCTCGGCCGCAACACCGCGGACTGGCGTGTCCGGATTCTCGGCGCGCAGCCGCTGCTGCGTTCCGCGCATGGTCTGGCCATCCCCGTGCACGGCCCGCTCGAGGAAGCCAATCGCGCCGACGCCGTGCTGTTCTCGAGCGGCAGGCTGGGCATCCCGGCCGCGCTCGCGAGCCCGGATTTCCTGCCGTCGTTCGATCTCGATCCGGCGCGCCAATACATCGGATCGATCTGCGCGGGCGCTTTCGTCCTGGAGCGGCTCGGGCTTTTGCCGGACCGTCGCGCAACGACGCACCCCGACGCGCGACACGGGCTGACGGATCGCGGGCTGCATGTGCCGGACCAGCCGCTCGTGTGCCACGGCAATGTTGCGACGGCGGGCGGCTGCGTGGCGGCGCTCTATCTGACGGGATGGCTCGTGGAATCGATGTTCGATGCGGACAAGCGGCGCGAGACGTTGCTGCCGGTCCTGCCCGCCGGACAACAGGAACTCTACGAGGACATCATCGAATTCAGCATTCGACAAGGAGAGGGGCAGACTTCGGGCTCGATCAGGATGATCGATGCCGGCGGTCGTCGGCTGCCCTAGCGCGCGACATGCAGGCGCGTCGCTTGTAGCGGCCGGGCCTGTCCTGCACCTCCGCGCCCGGACCCGGCATGCAGGCAAGGAAAACGCTGCGCACCGGCGACCATCGAATCACGGCCGCCAACCGCACAAACGACAACGCCCGGCAGGTTCCCCTGCCGGGCGTTGCGCATCATCCGATGCCGCTATCGGTCATCGAGGCACGCCTCGACGCCGACGCTCACTCCCACTCGATCGTCAACAGATCTCGCAAACCCGCATGGTTAAAGGGTTTCGCTGTGATCGACATGACCCTTTACCGTCGCTTTTACCGTCATACGCGCACATCTTTTGCTGGCGCGGGAGATGGAGCGATTTGCGGGGCGACGACTCTGGCAACACAATCATCAATCACCTCACAAGGATACAGGAGGCAGTGAGCCTTGTCCCCTCCCTCGATCCTCGATCGGTTCGCCTACGCTGGCCTTAACAGCTTCTCGACGGCTGCGAACGATTTAAGCGACTCGCAACTTCCAGGTGTGGCCGCCCTGCTGTCCGACACGGTCGCCCGAAATCGGACCCAATGCAGCCGTTCGGCTTCGTTGAAAAATGTTTGCTTTCAGCGATCGCGGTTCATTCGTAATAACGGACGTCATCCCGATGGATGCAACCAAGCAGTCGTACGACTGGGTGATTTGACTGCGCGTGACTGGGGGCGTTCGAAGTACAACTATCGTGGATCGCGCGCGGATTGGCAGTTCGTGGTGCCGGCGACAGCTTTCATACGTCTCAAATTGTCAAACCGGCAGCGCAAACTTCAGGCTTCTCCAAGTGACGGTAAGGACTGAGGCGCGCGGGTCAGCAGGACGTTACCGTACACGCGCATTGCAAGGGAATACTGAGGGACGTCTCCAAAGTGTCGGGCAACAGCATCGTTCGCTTTTCTCGTAGCGTCAAGAACGGTGTCGCCCTCCTCCCAAGCTCTCAAGAACGGATCGAGCCAGTTGTAAGTAACCAGCACGTTGAGCGGCCAAGGTGACGCGATTACCGCCTGGCTGCCCCCGTTCAAAAGTTGCTTCGGCAGGCTTGTGGTTGAGTTATCCCACGGATTCTTGTCAATGCGCCCACCACTGCACACAAAGAGAATGACCAGTTCGACTCCCGCTAGCGCGCCAGCCAGTGCAGAAGGTGTCTCCACAAGCCCTTCGTCGTCACGGATGCTATGCAGGTAACGTCCGTCACTGCCGAGCCCCCCGTGCGCAGTCACCACGGCGAGCCCGGCATCTTTCATGTCACGTGGAAGCCGTTGGCCGGTGTCTACGGCGAAACCGAACGCATCAAAGCTTCCGCTGAGACGGCGTAGTGCCACGTCGAGCGTCTTTGCAGAGGCAGGCTCGTGTGCCTCGACGCCGTTACGGCCGTCCGGTTCAAGGGCATCTTCAAGCTCAGAGTCCAGCCGGGCTGAAATCCAAGCCTTGTATCCGGTCTTCCGGGAACGCTGCGCCGCTCGAGCCGTGGCAAGCCAGGTCAGCGAAGGCACGGCACCGATGGAACTCTGCGTTCCTGCGAGGAAGCTGAAGCCACCATCGTCAGGCTGCATGACGACTAGATTGGCCGTCAATTTTTGGAGCATCGGTTCCGCGACAACGACTAACCTTCGAGTTCGCGGAAGACGAATGTCCAGTCTTTCCATCGTGAGGTAGAAGATGTTGTTGCCGTCGCGGCGGTCGATCGTTCCGTACTGCCTCGGAAACTCAGCCGACCACGCATCAAAGCGCCGCCGGAAGGCTAGGTCGTGGCGCGGCTGGTCTATGACGCGAACTGTGCGGTCGGCGACGTAGATGACCACGAGTTCGCCTTCGTCGTCCAAGGCCATGAACACAACGTCGCAGCCGACGTCATTTAGTTCACAGGCGTACTGCGTCGCCCAGTCCACCGTTATCACAGGGGCGTCGGATGGGCGCTTTACTGTTTGGTCTGCAAGCAACTCGATCGCGAACACCAACGCGGAAGCGGCAGCAACGCCTTGAGCACCGGCGCCCAAGAGGCGTCTCGCAGCCAGCCCGATGTACGCATAGTCGCGAGCAACATCCGCGGCAAAGGCCGCGCGTTGCACTTCGTTGAACATAGCCAGAACATCGTCGGCGGAGGGCTGCTCTGCAGACATGGTCTTGATTGTGCTGGCGGCCTTGCCCCCAACTTCTAGAAGCGCAGTATCAAGAGTCGCCCGTGTAGCCGACGGCACCACACCGCCCGCAGCTTCGACCTTGGCGGCAGCTTGGCCAAGTAACACTGCAAGGGGAATGAGGCGATTCCTATCGCCGAGCGCATTCTCAGTTGCCGCGGCGACTTTCGCGAGAAGCTCTTGCAGTCCTTCCAAGGAGGCCTTGTGAGCCTGCATGAGCTGCAAGCCAAGGTCGGCGGCAACAACACGGGAATCGGTGACCGGGTCAAACCCGAGGTCTCCGAGAAGTTTCTTCATCGCGGGAAGAAAGTGCCGAGAGAGCTCGACGAGACCAAGATCACGCAGGATGCGGTGGATGGTGTACACCTCTTGCCACAGGTCCGCCTTCGGGACGGCGACGTCAGTCGCGAGGGCGCAGGCCATGCCAACAAGCGCAGTGATGTGATTGCGGCAACGATGGTAGACATCGGCAAAAGCAGCCCACGCCAGCCGTTGGCGAAGCAATGAGGTCTGCCCCATCAGCAAAATTTGTTCTGCGAAATCCCGTGCACGCTGGAATTGACCTGCCATCGCAAACTGCGACGCAAGCAATCGCATCAAGCGAATATCGTCGTCGCGCTCCCGCGTCGTGTGAGGACACATCGCGCATGCGATAAAGACAAGCTTCTCCATAAACTCTAGGTCAGCGTCCTCTCCCTGCTGTCCACTCGCTCGTTGTGCCAACTGCCCGAGTGCCTGCACAACGTCGTCCGGGGATGCGATGATCAGCTCTCGAGGAATGACGGTGACCCCGGGCTCACCACCACCGATCTCGCCCATCCAGCGGATTGCATTGGCTATTGAAGCTTTCACCTCCTCGTTGGGCAAGTCGGCTTTGGACTCAGCTGGCATTGCCTCCGCGTGTTGCAGCGCGACCCTGCGTTCTGCTAAGTCAAGCATGGTCAACGCAATGAGAGGTACGCCTTGATCTCCACAGGACTCAACGGACAAGAGAGACGTAAGGTTCGACCTGATGCCATCGTCGGCCGGATGGCGACCCAAGAACTCGAATGCGGACTGAAACAGCCCCCGGTAATAGTCGAACTCTTCCTTTGGCACCAACTCCCTGAGCATCATCGACCGAATACAGTAAAGCAGCACCTGGGTGGCTTGTCTTCCATAGACCTCTGACGAAGTTATGGCGCCGGCTGCGTAGGCCGCCTCCCGGAACCGGCCGGCGCTTCTGGCGTGTACTGCACAGCAAACGACCGCGAGCTCCGGCCATTTTTGCCCCCAAGCATGTGCTACCTCGATGGCCGCGTCGTAGTCGGGCTGGATTTCCGACAGTCGTTTCTGCAACTCTAGGTGGTTTGCAGTGAAGCCCGCAGTGGTGAAGCGCTGGTCGTCCTCAGACTTGGCTTCTTGGCAGTTCATTAGAAGACGACGATCACGGTTCTCCTGGAGTCGCTCGGACCCCGGCACAAGGGCTTCCAAACGAGCATCGAACCTCGCGATGCGGCCGTTGTCTTCGAGCTGAGTGGCAACCTCCAGCGCCTCCTCGAGCCACATGTGGTCGCCAATACCATCAGGGCCGCCAGGCAAGATTTCCTGCGCCAAGTCCTCGTCGCCGGCATGCACCGCGAATTGGGCGACTTGGATAGCGACTTCGGCCGGAAGTGACGGCAGGTGCGGCTGGAGTCGACGGACAATCTCAAGCGTGTCACCTTTTCGACCCGTTCGGTTCACGAGCTGGACGAGCATGTGCAGCTTGGTCCCCTCGGAAAGGTCTAATCCATCCAGTTCCGCGACTACCTCTTCAAGCCGACCTTGAACTGCCATGGATGTCCAGACCTCGCTGCGGATGGCGAGGACCGCCTCCATGTCGCCTTCATAAGTCAACTCAAGGACGTAGCATTCGTCCACCGAGAGAAGCAGTTGCCTATTTGCTGACTTTCGCGCGGGGATTTCCCGCACGTGCACGAGGGCATAACTGTCCATACGTTGGACAGCGGAGACCAGTTGACTGCACAGCGAGGTCACGTGTGGCGTCCACCGGTCCTCAGGAAGCCGCGTGGCAGTTGCTCCGAACGCAACCGGCAAGCTAACCGTGGAGTCTCGAAAGCGGCTTGCCTCGGTCACTGCGATGAGCCTGCGCTCGCCCTGTTCCTCTACCATGCGAACCAAGTCTGCGATAACGAGCGAGGGAGCGTGCTGCACCCGGACAATGCGCCCCAGTACCTCCTTCTCTTCGTCGTCGACAGGAAAGCCGCGCAGTTCCTCAGTTGCTCTCAGTAAAGCAGAGAACACTGCTTCCTCAGTGACCGTCGTCGCTTCCGCAGGCGGCAGCAGGATGGTGGCGCCTCTGAATATCTGACGCCCCTCTTTGTCGGCTGCGCCCATGAGTAGGGTGGCAATGATGCGGCCAACGACCTCTCGCAAGGAGCCACCTATTACCAGGTCAGCGCAGCCCAGATGGAACCCTTTGCCGAATAGCTCCGCTGGGTCAAAGCCTTGCAACGCACGCTCTCGGGCTTTTTTTTCAATCACCTGGGTTTCCTTATCCTTTTGTTTATGTCTGGATTGTTGTGGGCTCCCCTCAGGCGCGGCGTCTTGGCGAGCCCTTTGCACTATTGGGAGCAATAAACCGGCTCTAGACACTGGCCGTAGCGCTTTCAACAATCCGTTGCATCGACCGGTTGAATCCGGCACCGACTGCCGACCGATGCCGCAGACCGAGATCCGTCCCGAGCAGTTATTCGGTCTGGAGATGAGCGAGCGTCCGGTTGGCAAAACCAACCAACTGCTAACATTTCCAAGCTTGATGTACAAGGTTTTAACCAGCCAGATCGTTTCCCCAGCCCGGTCTGCCTGAACTGGTGGCCATCACGTCACCTAAGGCCGTACTAGTTCCCCCATTGCTTGGAAGTCGAACGCGCTATTGGACGATAGAGAAGCGAGTTGGGTGCGCCCGACGGAGGCAAGGTGTCGCTTTGGGGTCAATCTTTGCGGTAACCCATTCCTGCGAGGATATACATAACGAGCGCTGCCAATATGCACACGTGGACGACCGCCTCTCCATACCGCTCAGGATGCCCCACAACCAACAGGACAGCAGTCGCTGCGGAGCAATGCCCCAAACAGGAAGACACCTCATTCCCCATCTTTCTGGAGAAACGTGCCAGTGTCCTCTCCAACTTCGCGGGACGGTCTTTGCCTCGACGGAAGCAGATCTTGATGCAACCGGCCAAGAGAATAGCTACGACGGTTGTCCAAAGAAGGGCTCCAATACCGACCAAAAAGAATGGCGTCAGGTCCACCGGTTGACCAGCACCAACACTCGTCAAAGTAAAGAGCGGCGAATCGAAATGGCGCCTAAACCAATCGAAGAATTCGATGAACGCCGGGATCTCCAGCAGCACAGCGATGCTCATCCAAATTATGAAAATCTGCGGCGCACATGCTTTTGTAAACTGCCATATACCGGAAGGAGAAAACGTCATTCGAGCAACGTTACGCCAATTCACGATCTTCTTGCCTTCTTGCTCCAATCCAGCCTGCTCCATAGTAAGCAGCCCCTTCTCGTCATTATTGTAAAGTGGCGGAAAAAACGGTGAACTCAAGAAGGTCACTTCATGTAGAACTCGAACTCCGGCTCGTGAGTGAGGATGCTCACGTCAATCCTCCCGCCATCTAGTTGAACCCGCAAATTTTCCTTGGTAACCGGTAGCCGTGTCCACTTGCTGCGACAGCGAATAGGCGCCCCCCTCGTTTCGATGAAGACCCAATCGGCCGCAACCCCACTCACGACCGCGTGATTATCGCGCAAATCCAGGAAACACTAACCTCGCACCGGCGCTCAAACGGCAGCGGCTCGGCAGTTCAGGACAGCGCGCCCTTCCGTTCGCATTGGGTTGGTCGCTTCGAGTCGGGCGCATTCCGCTAAAATGAGCCAGCCCATAACGCAGGCACCGCCTCGCCGAGAAGAGGGAACGTGCATGGAACGACAAAGCCCGAAGCGCTATTTGATTGTCGAGGCGACGCCCGACGGGGGCGTGCAAGTGCACGAAATGAAGAAGTGGTGCCGGCTGCACCCCGAGCAAACGCCGCCCGGGATGTCTGCGGCGGCCAGCGGCGGTGACAATTCGCAGCGGCTACGCCGGGGTTTCGAGAAACTGGGGTGGAGCGTAGTCGAAACGCCGACGGAGGTGCGCATCCAGCGCCCGGGCGAAGCGGGCCAGGCTGAAGAGCTCCTGGGCGACATGACCGGCGACGCCGAGGCGCTGCCCGAATCCAGTGACGACTCCGAGTCACTCGCCGACACCGTCTTTCACGTGGAACGGCAGTTGCAAGAGTTCATCGCCGATAACCTCGAATCGATCCCTGTAAACGGCAAGCGCCTGCACCTCTATTCAGACGGCGTGTCGGGTGGCCGCGAATACCCCACGAGCAGTGGCCGGCGGATCGACATCCTCGCCGTCGACGACGACGGCAATTTCGTCGTCTTCGTCGTCTTCGAGTTGAAGCGCGGCCAGGTGCCGCGCGTCAAACAAGATGAGAGTCTCTCATCCGGATTGTCGCGCCACAGCCAGGCCCCGGACAAAGCCATTGGCCAGATCGCGAGCTATATGGGCTGGGTGTCGCTGAACCTCGCGCGCGGTAAGGCGGTGAGCGGCGTCATCGTCGCGCGCTCGATCAACGAGAGCTTGCGCGAAGCGATCGCCGTCGTGCCGAATGTCTCGCTCTTCGAATATCGACTCCGATTCGACCTCAACGTGATTGGTGCGGCCGAGGCTACCCTGCCCAAGGAATCCGCCGCTCCGGCCGCGCACTGAACGGTGCCCCCGTCGCCTGGCCATTTATTGGCCGAATTGCTCGTGGTCCAATCGGGTTACTCTCGTGCTTCCCGCCCGGTGCCGTCCGTGATCGGGGTTCGCATGGCAATGGTGGGGCCTACTGTGTCCACTTTGGCGTCATCGGTCTAGACGGCGCTCGAGCAACGCTTACACACAAGCGCAAGGGAGGGTGGGAACAGTTGCAGAGGGTTGACCGGTACCGGCAGCACCTAGAGCGAGTACGCGTCCCGACAGATGCTATTCGGGTGTCGCTCGCCGACGCAACCGATGGAGACTGATTGGCGGACGTTGTAAGTTGATTGGTTTTCGATGAAAAATCGCATCCCGCAAGCAACTTTTCGACCGGCGCCTAGATAGGAAAGTAATCTCTGGCCTATAGCAGAAATAGCTAATGCCGTCAGTATATCATCTGCAAAGTCGACCACGAGTCCAGCAATTCCGGCGTTATCTGCGCCTATCCTATAGCGGGGTAGCGAGTAGGTTCGATATGAGACTAGTGGTCAGCACTACATTTTTATATCGTAAAAGTGCAGAGTCGTTATTTATCACAATTTCATCATGATACGTCCCAACGACAAATAGGCGTGATACGCCATCCTGATCAGTCTGATAAATGGCAAAAGGTGTTGTGGCCTGCACGATACCGTCCGCACAAGAATCCACATGGCCGCAACCAATGATGTGGAGATCCGCGTGGAGGTTATAGAGATTCGCATTACGCAGCGCTACTACACGGTCCCTAATCATTGCACGTCCCTCCAACGAAAGCACTGGCATAGGTAGACCGAGGAGTTCGTTCTCACGCGTTGTGATTCGATAGATGCCCTTCTCTGTGAAAAAATCGGGCCATCCTTCGATTTCGTTGTCATCGATACAGCGAGCGTAAGCTGCATTTAGGTCGTTCACTATAGCCACAACCTGATGGGTGACGATTGGCGTGAGTTGCATATTATGACCCACACATAAGTTCGCGATAATATTGCCAATAGCCTCGCATCGGGACCTCCGTCACAAGATTGTTCTGGTTTACAATATCCCCTCGCCCACCAATTTCGACAAATGAAGTATCATCGCAAGCCGTTGAAGTGGCGCGATGCGTTAGTGCAATTGCCTCTCCGTCCTCCATCGAAATATAGCCGGCTGGGCCGGTGAGGTTGCCCTGGACAATTCGATGATTGCTCATTTCCGCAGAGTCATCTGCATAACCAAAATACGTCCAGATGAGATCAAAGCGATCGACAGCAACCAAACGAATCTGACGTACCGCTAGACTATTGTAGACTTGGTGAACGACGAGATTGGGAAACACTGCCAAGGTGGTAACCTGATAATTGTCCGAAAATTCTGGGATAAAGCGCATAAATTCAGAACGTTCCAACGACGGAATAACCTCTCCGCGGGGGCTGTTTTTATAGTGAGACGTGCCGTCTGGATGATCCAAGCCATCGTTGAAAGCCAGATTGTGAATTTTTCGCCGGTCCATTACTGTACCGCCGTTGGCGCTCAATCTAGCAAGTCCAAAAGAAATTTGAAACATGTGGAGTAATCCACCATGATTCATGTCACGAAGATTGTCGCAATACAATTTCCAGTTACCGAAGAATCGTTGGCGCTGGTATCCCAATATCCGAATCGGTCGGCACATAGTTCGTGCTATGTGAGAGAGGATGCTATCACCAAGATATTCCTCCAGTGCCTCGAAATCCCACGAGAATGTGCCAAAAATTAGACCGTGGACGGATGCAACCCGCAGCCGCCGCATCGAATGGTCGGTGCAATCAAAATCCGACGGCAAACCGCCCCGCCCGCCGACTCCATGGCGAAAAGGTACCGATAGTAGCTTTCCATTCTCTCCATATCGCCATTGGTGATAGCAGCACGTATGGAAACGTGAATTCCCTCGTTCCTCGCGTCTAACTTCAGCACCGCGATGGGCACACCGATTAACAAACGCGTTAATTTCCCCGGCACTTGAACGCTGTATGATAATGCAAACTGTGCCCACATATTTTCGAATAAAGTCTCCCGCGGCCGGCACTTCCGCTTCGAGGCCTAGGAACGACCACGTATTGCCTTCAAAAATCCTATTCTGCTCGAGACCGAAAATATCAGGGTCGTGGTAAGCCCAATAGGGAATTCGTTCGTTGGTTGGGGACGGCCACTGCTCGGCTAATCGGGTTATGGCATCCATCGATTCGTCCCCGGCACGTTTCTATAAGTGAAAGAGGTCGTCGTGATACCGTTCCACGGACGCATGGCCGCCATTGGCAGCCAACGACTTTGTGGCTATATGTTGTGCAAACTCGGCAGCATTGCCTGGTGATGCGCCACGCATAATAGCGCAAATCAGACCAGCGATTAAGGCATCACCCGCACCAGTTGGTTCAACAGAATTTGCGGGAGGGCTACGTTGCCAATGTTCCAGGCCGAGCCAAGGGGTGGCGTCATACCCTAACCTCAGAGCCATCGTCTGCATCCGGGCCTTGTCCGAGGACCCCGCGATGTAGATGCCTCTTGCTCCGAGCTTGATGCAAACTAACGCGGCTCCCCCAGACAGAAACTGATCAGCTACCCAACGGATGTCATTGTCGCTCGGGTATCGCGTACGGTGTACGTCGCTCGAAAACACGCCGTGGATATCGAGTAAGTCGCCAATACTAGGCGCAAATAGATCCACGAAAGGCAATTGCAGGCGAAGTTGCTTGTAAAAGCCTTCGGAGGAGAATCCTACCGGCATACGCGACAGGTCGAGCGATGTAAGTGCGCCTTGGCTCCTCGCCTTTTGGAAAATACACCGCAACCCTCGCATTCCGTCGTCCATAATACTGCGCATTAACGCTGGGTAGCCAAAATGGAGCCAATTTACGCCGGACAGGTCGACTTGATCGACGTGTTCAAACGAGAAGGCATTGTTGACACCTGGACAATGAATGTTGAAGCGGCAGCCCGTTGCGGCATCCTTCAGAAGCAACGTTGTCGAGGTGGCATGCCCATCAAGAGCTCGAACATTAACAGTGACATATCGAGACGCTTTACGGGCAAGCATCGACGCAAGGAGTTCGCCTAAGGGATCCCGGCCGACCAAGCCTACTAAAATGGTTTCCACACCCAAAGCTGCGAGGGTCAGTCCAACGTTAGCGACAGCCCCTCCAGCTTGCACATCAAGGCCCGAATCTATGGGAAGAATCTCTTCGGTAAGCGCCGTCAGCGCTCCTGACAACGCTGTCTCGGGAACGAATATATCTAGGCACAAATGCCCGACAACTGCGACTCGTGTCCGGCGGATCGCCGACGCAATGCTCGGATTACGGTTGGTCACAATTTCACTATGTTGGGATGGTAGCGTTAGCCATCAGACGAGAGCAGGCGAGGTGAAGAAATACCCATCCGCCAGTTTGCTTCCTTAGTGAAGCGGATAAGCGCCAAGGTCCACTTTCTGTCGTTCCGTCGGGGTTGACTACAGAGCCTTCGATCGTCGAAGTAACAATGGCAAACGCGCCGTCAAATGTGCGGACGGTAATGTCGGTAGCTGAGATTGCCGCTTTGTAGCCATTTTGGTATCGCGATCGACGTTCGTCTTTACCCTGCACTGGGCGAAGTGGCGCCCCGTTTCGGTAGAAGCAAGTCGCGCCGCTATCAAAGCAGTCAGCGAACGAATCTACGTCGCCGGAGTTTCGGGCACGAATATACCTTTCGAATAGATCCCGCACGTCTTGTTCGTCATCAATCTGCGTAACCATGGTTCCTCCAACTGGTTAGTGGCGACGCTCACTACGAGACGATGTCCCAACTGAGCGGCTGATCAACACTAATGTCTTCGAGTGCTGCCCTCCCTATAAAGGAGTCGATTAAGTATGGCGGCAGTCCATCATTCGGCGCCTTCGCAGCGATATCATCGCGGCCAAGGATCGCCCCCCGGTGGATAAAGCGTGCCGCTACTAGTTTCTTCCCCTCTTTATACAGTAGCCCCGCTTCCGAAGTTAGGGGGACTTTATCGCCACTGCCGAGTGCCGTATGGCCCTCGCGCAATTGCTGAACGAGGGTGCGTAGCTCGTCTGGAAGGAGCGAGAAGCAATGATCGGTTCCCTTCCAGCTACGATCCAAGGTGAAATGCTTTTCGACTATTCGCGCACCTAAGCCGAACGCAACCAATTCCATGGCAATTCCTTCGTGGTGCGAAGACAGACCAACGACCGCCTGTGGAAACGCCGAGCTGTAGGTCTTGATGACATTTAGGCAAAGGTCCTTAGCGAGCGTCGGATACGCCGCTGTGCACTGCAAAATCCCGATGTCATTCAGCCGTGGCGAGCATTCGGCGTAAGCTCGAAGAACATCTTGCAAACTTGCTCCACCTGTAGAAAGCAGGATTGGTCTTGCCATGGTTGCGACGTGCCGCAGAAGGGGGGTATTGACAAGATCCGCCGATGCAATTTTGAAGGCACTAATACCGACTTCGTACAGGAAATCCGCTGTCTTGATATCGAACGCCGTGCACAGAAATTCCACTCCGTTCTTCTCGGCGAACTCCTTGGCGACCACGAATTCATGATCGGTCAGCTCTAGAGCGTCGCGGTGCTCGCCATAGGTTCGCCCAAACGCGTGAGGACTGTCGTATCGGCTCTCTAAGAAGCTCTTTGTGTAAAAGCTAGGGTTATGCCGCTTCTGCAGTTTGACGGCGTCTACACCGCAATTTGCTGCGGTGCGGATCATCTCCACACACCTTTCGAGGCTACCTTGATGGTTATGTCCAATCTCAGCAACGATAAAGCACGGATAGTCAGGGCCAAGGAGGCGATTTCCTATTTGCATGGTCTTCAATTTATTGCCTCGAAGGAGAAAACTGATCGTCACCGATATTTAAGAAGAAAAAGCCTGCTCGTGTTACACGACAGAGTGCCAAGTACCACGCAGTCGCTTCAGCACACGAGAGGTTTTGGGGCGCAAATTGCCATCCGGTCGACAGGTTGCGCGATGGGATGTCTACGGCGACCGAGAACGCTTGGTCCAGCAATTGGTAATCGTTGCCGGGCCAAGCGCCCTGATCGGCGATCGAAAGGATTGGCACATCGCCGCAGATTCTCGAAAGATAGGGAAATATATTTCCTTTCCCGCCTCGATGACTCAAAATATCGACAGAGTGCCTGCCATGCACGACACGGGTTGGAGAGATACGATGGCGGCGTGCTACGTCAGCGACGATGGCCCACATCGCAATAGGCGAAGCCGACTCCTGAAGTCGTACACTGACTTGATAGGGACCTCGGACCGTGACGCGGGTGATTGGCAAGCCTAATTCTTTTAATTCGTTCAGTGCCACGCACGCCGCATTGAACTTTGGATCTTGCGCGCGATCCCTCGATGCGAAGACGCCGTCTGCTTCCGCTAGCGACGCTATAAGTTGTGCATTGAGCAACCCAATATGGATGCGCGACCACAACGATTGTGGTATCGAAGTCCGAAGCTGCTCCACGACTGATTCGCCCCGCCCTGTCGCGATGCCAATTTGCACGCCGTCCGTAGCCAAGCGACATATTTGGTGAATCACTTCAGTTGAGGGAGGCTGCGTCCGCTGGCCGGGATTACAGAGCGTGCCGTCATAGTCCAAGACGAGCGCACCGAACTCGACACCGCTGACTTTGCAGCGAGAGGCAGCATATGCGCGATAGAGTTGCAGTTGTCCGGCTTCGCTTTCCTCACATACAACGCCGAATTTCTCAGACGCACGCATGCGTGGCCCCTTTTGATCGATCGTTAGCTTCGCTTTTTATTACGTTCGCCGACCAAGCCTGACGTCACTCAGCATATCGACTGCGCATCGAGCATTTGAATACAAGGTCTCTCGATTTCGCGTCGCAACACGACCAGGCTGTCCCGGAAGCATAGGTAAACGTGGGACCCCTATGCAACCCACAATTGCACCTTTGAGATGTTGTCTATGACTAAAAGGTTCGCTCGAAAGCGCTCAGATTAAAGTGCCACTCAGCTTCTAGGGGCGACGCTTTCGGCAATGACTACCTTGCCATCCTCCCGACAGGTCGCTGATTAAGACAGGCTTGTAGCTGGATAACCTTCCAGAGCCGAAATATTCTCTTTAGTTATATACATAATATTCAGACCAATGGACCGCTCTCACGTCAAAAGCGGACGCCTAAATGTCTCCCTCTGCCTGTCACCGAGCGCCCCATGTTGGCCGACCACCGCCCCGCGCCCTCCGACGGGTGGGCAGTCCAGCGCAGGACCTCCTGGAAATGCGACGGCTTGTCGTCAACCGTCGCCAATGCTGGGTTTCGCAGCGGGCGATTTGCTAGTCCGCCGAAACCCTCGATCCCTCGCCATGAACGCCTCCAGCATGTGCGGAATCAGCGTCGTCGCATCGACCGCCTCGCCATAGGTCTGCGCATGCAGTGCCGCGTAGCGATCGAGGTCTGCCTTCAGGCTGACGGGACATGAGAACGTCAGCTTAACGCTCTCGATCCTGGGTAGAGGCCCCAGCCGCAGCGTCGTGCTCATCGTGAAGTCCCCCGGTTGAAGAACAGCGGCTGGTACGGCCTCAGCAACAGGTCGCGGTTGACAATGATGCGCACCGGCAGGCCCGGTCGCTCAGTCAGTGTCGGCTGAATGTTGAGGTTACGCCGGGTCATCTCCTGACCGACCTGGTTCACGCTGTCCTGCAAGCTATCGCGCCCGGCCACTATTACGCGATCCCCATTGCGGTTCTCTGGCGCGGCCAGCTCGGCGCCGACGCCCAGCAGCGTCGTCAGCGCCGCGCCGGCAACGATGCGATCCCAGTGCCAGTCGACGCCATCCTCCAGGCCGGCGTAGCCGGCCGGGTCGGTGCCAGCCAGGTTGTCCAGCGTGATTGAGGACGTGTCCGGCAGGATAATGCGGTTCCAGACGACCTGGACTCTGCTCTGCCCGTAGGCGACCTGGCTGTTGTATTTGCCGAAGATGCGAGAACCCTGCGGGATCAGCAGACAGGTACCGGTCGCGGTGTCGTACACCGGCTCCGTCACGGTGCCGATCACGTCGCCGGGCAAGTCCGACTTGATGCCCGTCACCAGCGCTGCTGCGATCACCGTCCCGGCCATCACCTGATACGGCGAGGACGGCATTTGCAGATTGCCGGAATTACGGGTTTGCGCGGTTCCGGCTTTCTGGAACGCCTCCTTCTGGTCCTGGCGATTCTGCACGGCGGTCGGATCTGCCGGCTGGGCCGCAGTCGAGGCCGGTCCGGCGCTCTGCGGATCGAAGCCCACGAGACCGGAAGGCGGCGCGGCCGACGCAGTCTGCGACGGCGCAGCCGCGGCGTGCTGGTTGCTGGAACGGAAGAACACCGACGAACCCGCCGCCGCTTCGGCCTCCTTGCGCCATGCGTCCCGCTCCGCCTCCTCCATATCCTGGCCCGGTGGCGTGTAGCTGGCTGCCGCCGACGGCTGCGACCTGACAATGGCGGGCCCCAGGTCGCCCGGCAAAGGCGGCCCCAGTTCCGGCACCTTTGGCGGCAGCCTGGAATAGTCGGCGGGAAGCTGGTTGAGTTCCTCCGAACGCGATACGCGATCCACGTTGTAAAGCTCGGTCGGTTCGTTGTCGCTGCGCCGGTGTCTTGGCTGCAACGACCAAAGTGTGGCGCCCAGGACGGCCACGCCAAGGCCGCCGGTGAGCAGCGCCAGCGTACGCCGGTTGAGGCGAGTCACCGCGCGCGGCTGCGCCCGCAGCGTCACGTTCTCTGGCGCGACCTTCGGCGCAACATCGGGAATCGGTTCGTCCGGGGTTTCGTCCTGGCTCATGGTCAGTTCCCCCGCGTGCCATCCGTGCGCTCGATGCGTACCACGTCGCCCTTGTCACCACCCAGGCGCAACTCCGCAGCGCCGAACAGCCGATCCACGATGTAGTACGGCGTACGGAAGCGGTAATTCACCAGTTCCCCGTCGCCCTGCGCGCCGATGACGAACAACGGCGGCAGCTCCCCCTGAGCGATGCCCGGCGGAAACTGGATATAGACCTTCTCGCCGTCGTCGAAGGCGCGCAATGGTTTCCACGACGGATTGCTGCCGCTGACCGCGTAACGGAAGCGGATCTTCTCCAGCGACAGGCCTCCACTGACCGGCGCAGAAGCCTGCGCAGCTCGATCCTGACGCTGCAATGCGAGCATCCGGTCTTTCGGGTACTCCCACGACACCGACGCCATCCACGCCTTATCCGTCGAGGTCAGTTCGATCAGGTAGGTGCGCCGGCTGGTGGTGATGACCAGGTTGGTCTTGAGGCCCGAGCGGATTGGCTTCACCATCACGTTGACGCGCAGATCGTTGCCGGCACCGCTGGACGTGTCGCCGACGATCCAGCGCACGGTGTCGCCAGCAGCAACCGTCACCAGTTCCTCGCCCGACTGGAGCGTGATCACGGTGACGCGCCCCGGCGCGGCATAGACCTGATACAGCGCGCCATCGGTGAAAGGCCACACCTGGATCGCGTTGACGTAGCCCTCTCGCGTGGGCGCAATGCGTGCCTCGGCGTTGGCGCGCGACACGCGCACGGTTTCGTCGGCCGGTTCCGGCACGCTGGCCTGCGAACCTGTCCACGGCTCGCAAGCGTGAACGCCTTGAGAGTGCTGATTAGCGTGGGCACAAAAAAACCGACGCCGGCATGAACCAATCGATGCATTCATTTTTCATTGCTGCGGGCGATTCTGGCGTGTCATGGCGTACAAGAATTTCATTTCCGTCCCGGATTATTTTTGTGCAATCATTTATTTCGATTCAGATGTGACAGTATTCGCTGCGGGCGCAACCGGTAAAAAGCGCACCGCCCGAAAGACGACGCGCTTGCCCCGCCGTCAGGGGTCGCAGACAGCCGCCGGGACGCAGGCACCATCGGCGCACTGCCCTTGACGGCAAGAACGCCGTAGTACGGTGAAGGGAACAGCAAGCCAGCCCCTGGCAAGCGGAGCACGCAGACCCGCATGGGCCGAAGGTGTCAGGGGTCAAATGCAGAAAACCGCGACTCGACACGCGGCGCGGAGCGTATGGACGGAAGCGCCGACCACCAGCGGGCATGGCACTTCCTACTCAGACGATTGATTTGCATTGCTGAATAACCTGTTTGTTCGATTTCCTGACAGGTTGACAATACCCACCCATTTCTCCGCCGCCAAGCCAGCACTGGCGCAGGTTCAGCCTGCGACAACGCGACGCCCTCTCCGCTCCGGACCCGCATGCCGCTTCGTTTATCGCAATAGTTCGTCGTGCGGAAAAACAACCTTTGCATGAACTCCAGCCCTCGCGCCCGGACTAACTGAAGCCCGCCGCATCCGGTACCAGGCGCGCGCATTCAAACCAATAATTTCTCAAGGGGAAGCCAATGACTATTGAACACAGCAGCAAACTGACCTTGCGCCCGCTCGAGCGCACCGATCTACGCTTCGTCCATGAAGTGAACAACAACGCGAAGATTATGCGGTACTGGTTCGAAGAGCCGTACGAAACCTTCTCGGAACTTACCCAGCTTTATGACCGGCACGTGCACGACTTGCGCGAGCGGCGCTTCGTGGCGATCGACAACGAGGGGGAAACCGTTGGCGTGGTCGAATTGATCGAGCTGAACTATATCCACCGGCGCGGCGAATTCCAGATCATCATCGCGCCGCACGCGCAAGGGCGCGGCTACGCGACCGTCGCCACCCGGCTCGCGATCGATTATGCCTTTTCAGTACTGAACCTGCGCAAGGTCTATCTGATTGTCGATACGTCGAATACCGCTGCCATCCACGTTTATGAAAAATGTGGCTTCAGGCGCGAGGCCGAACTAATCGAGGAGTTTTTCAGCAGCGGTCGCTATCACAACGCGTTGCGCATGTGCATGTTTCAGGCCGAGTTTCTCAAGGCCAACCAGCGCACCGCCGACTGAGCCCCACCACACCAAGCACGTTGAAATAGCGCAAGCTGGTCGAGCGGAAGCAGTAGGTACGCGAACGATGCCACAGAAGGTCTCCGCCATCCAGAATAGCTACTACCTTTCTACGGTGTACCGTGAGGTACTCACGTCGCCACGATTCACTTTGACGATATTCGGTTGGGGACTCGGCGAACATGACAGACATCTGTTGCGACGGATGCGCGGAACCGGCATCCAACGGGTGGCAGTCTCCGTTTTTCGTGGCAACCAGGCCTATTGCAACTATGCTTACCAAGTTATTCAGGATGATCTAGGGCCTGTCCATGTGAACTTCTTTGATAGTGAAAGTCAAGGGTGCTGGATTCATGCAGTGCCACCAGCGCTACCAGGACCAGGTTAACTCTATGCTCGAGCGGTTAAAATCTTCAGCGATCAAATAAGGCGAGGAGCCTAGCTATGTCTTCAAAGCGGGACAGGTTCTACGAGCAATCGGCTTATCTGAATACCTTGCTGAATAGCGATCCTGCTGCGGCAGTGAAACAGGCCAGGGAGATGAATCTTGATATCCCGGAACCGGAGCGCTTCAATCTGATGGCCCTACGGGCTGCGGCCCTGGTAGATGGCGGTGTGTTGACTCAGCAGCAGGACGCGATTGAGGAAGGACTCGCGCTATATCGTGTACTACACAGTCGATTCCCTACGGCGGATATCACCTACAACCTGGCGAACGGGTTAGTCGCTTCGACAGGCAATCCACCTCGTGGTCCGAACTGGTTGGATCATCAGGAACGCACGAGAGAGCTTCGAATCGAAGCACGACAATGCTTCTGGAAAGTAGCGCAGGATGCAGATGCCGAATCAGCGCTGAGAACCCAAGCCTGGACGAACCTCGCCAACCAGTTCAGCAACAGCTTTCGACTCGGCGAAGCTCATGATGGGTGGCTTACCGCGCTGGAGATTGATCCGGAGAACGGTGTTGCGGCAAGTTCCGCAGCCCATAATTTGCTTTGGCTTTATGAACAAGGCGGATGTTCAGACCTGACCCGTGTCGAAGCAGTCATGCTGGCCAAGATTGCACATCGGCATCAGGATCGCGTTATCCAATACTCTGGCGCGCAGGCCGCAGAGCAGATCGCCGCATTCGCCAGCGAATTCGAGGATCCGCCACCGCGATCAACCCACACAGATCCATTCATTGAATGGGTGGAGCGCGAACGCCTGACGCTTGCACCAGCTGTCGAACTCATCGACCCCACCTTGGGCAAGCTGGACTGGCTCGTGCTTCCCGGGATTCTGGAGCGTGAACCCGGCGCGATCGCGATGCCGCCCCCCGTGTTCTCCATGTTCAATGTGCTCAAGAGCGACTTCATCCTCGCGCGTGATCTTGCATGGCGTGCGCTCGATGAGGACGTCTGGCCAGCGACGGGGCGATTTGGCGATACGCTTGATTACGCCACCTACGGCCCGGATGTGTCTGCGCTTATCTTGGCGCACCGTACCGCCCTCGACCTGCTCGACAAGATCGCTGTAACGGCGAACCACTATTTCGAGCTTGGACAACCGCCGGAGAAGGTCTACTTTGGCAAGCTATGGCGAGGAAGCCCCGATAAGGCGACCTGCATGCGCCCCCTTGCCGAAAAAGTTGAAGCAGCAATTCGCGGGGGTGCCCGTGCGCTCTATGGCCTCGTCGAGCTTGCTGAGGACTACGACAGCAGCGCGGGTATCCTGCGTTCTCAAAAGAACCTCCGCAATGCGGGCACACACCGATTTGTGGTGCTGCATGATTTCGGGGATCCAGCACAGAGCAGACAGGCGCCTGAAATCGAACGTCACCACCGGGAGCTGTTCACGCAGGAAGCCATGCGCGCTTTACGTGTTGCCAGATCGGCGATCCAAATGCTTGCCCTTTCGATTTCACAGCATGAACAAGATTTGGCGCGACGGAAACCCGGCATTGTTGGGTCACTGGTCGTCCCCGATCACGACTGGATTCGAGGGCGCAATGACGAAGCTTAAGTGCCCCGCGCCTGTTTGACAGGAAGTCGGGGGGTAAAGCCAGATGACCGCAACTCGGCTCGACGTACGGAGCGCAGCCCGCAAGCCCAACGGCGCTACGCCTAGACCTGCATCTGAGCGAAGAAGCCTCTGGCGAACAACCAACCAGCGCCCCTTTAGGCTAATGCTTCGAGCGGGACGAAGATCAATCCATTTCGGCCGGGATAGCTGACCACCGCGTGCTCCCTCCATACTAAAACAGCCCGCGGACCGTTGGGCGCGTCACCAAGAAATAGGCTGTTCTTTGCCTGCAGCGAGCTTCGATCCAGCGCCACAAGTTCGCGATTGTTTCTGTTCACCGACAGCAACGAGTTACCCGTGATGGCCTGTGACAAAGGATCTGCCCACTGAAACGAATTATTCCAACGGCTCGGTACAAAGCGAATGTCTTGGATCAGCTCACCGGAGTCGGCCTCCAGTGCGCAGATACCTCGCATGGACTGAAACATGCCAACATAGAGGCGATTGTAACGATCGTCATAGGTCAGGCACGCGGGGGTAGCATCATCAGCTCTGCCATTACTAATCTCGGCAAGCTGCGAATTTGCGACGTATGCGTTCTGACTGAGATCGTAAATGGTCAGGTAACAATTAGCGTGCGGATACCCTCGTCCTTC